>CAXTVD010000071.1:0-15082 GCA_964247575.1 uncultured Lichenihabitans sp. | reverse complement strand
GGCCCATCCCAAGCTGATCAGCGTCGTCGCCGAGATGGAGCGCTGCATCGAGCAGCCGCTGTCCTGTGCCGACCTCGCCGAAGGGGTCGACCTGTCCACCCGGCAGCTGGAGCGTCTGTTCCGGAAGTATATCGGCCAGGCGCCGACCCGCTACTATCTCGGCCTGCGGCTCGATCGCGCCCGGCACCTGCTGCTGCAGACCAGCATGCCGATCCTGTCGGTGGGCCTCGCCTGCGGGTTCGTCTCGGCGTCGCATTTCTCCAAGTGCTACAGCGAGCATTTTTCCCGCACGCCCTCCCAGGAGCGGCGCAATCCGAGACGCGACCCCCGTGGACACCGCGACAATTGAGTTCGACTACATCATCGTCGGCGCAGGATCCGCCGGCTGCGTGCTCGCCAACCGCCTGACGGAGGATGGCGACGCGACCGTCCTGCTGATCGAGGACGGCGGCCCCGACAACCACCTCTACATGACCATGCCGAGCGCGCTGGCGCTCGCCATGAACATCGAGAGCGCCAACTGGAACTACGAGAGCGAGCCCGAGCCCGCCTTGGACGGCCGCCGCATCTCCTGCCCGCGCGGACGGGTGATCGGCGGCTCCTCCACCATCAACGGCATGGTCTATATCCGCGGCAATCCGCTCGACTTCGACGGCTGGGAGGAGGCGGGCGCGCGCGGCTGGGCCTACAAGGACGTGCTCCCCTATTTCCGGCGCGCCGAGACCCGCGAGGAAGGCGGCGACGCCTATCGCGGCGGCGACGGGCCGCTCCATACGAGCTACGGGCCGATGGACAACCCCCTCTACGCCGCCTTCATCGAGGCCGGACGGCAGGCGGGCTACCCCGTCACGCCCGACGTGAACGGGGCGCAGCAGGAAGGCTTCGGACGCATGGACCGGACGGTCCATGCCGGCCGACGCTGGAGCGCGGCGCGCGCCTATCTCGACCCCGCGCGGTCCCGTTCCAACCTGACGATCTGGACCCATACCCTGGCCGAGCGCGTCCTGTTCGAAGGCCGGCGCGCCGTGGGCGTCCTGTGCTCGCAGAACGGGGTCCGCTGGGAGCCGCGCGCGCGGCGCGAGGTGATCCTGGCGGGCGGGGCCATCAACTCGCCGCAGCTTCTCAAGCTGTCGGGTATCGGCCCGGCCGCCGAACTCGCACGGCACGGCATTCCGCTGCTGGTCGATCGCCCGGGCGTGGGGGCCAACCTCACCGACCACCTGGAGGTCTATTTCCAGGTGGCCAGCACGCAGCCGATCACGCTCTACTCCTCGTTGAAACCCTTGCCCAAGGGGATGATCGGCGCGCGCTGGCTGGTCAAGCGGGACGGACTCGGCGCGACCAACCATTTCGAGAGCTGCGCCTTCATCCGCTCGCGACCGGGCGTGCGCTGGCCGGACCTCCAGTATCATTTCCTGCCGGCGGCCATCTCCTACAACGGCAAGGACCTAGCGACCCAGCACGGCTTTCAGGTGCATGTCGGGCCGATGCGGTCCAAGAGCCGCGGCACGGTGCTCCTGCGCTCACGCGACCCGCGCGACAAGCCCGCCCTGCACTTCAATTACATGAGCCATCCCGACGACTGGACGGAGTTCCGCGCCGCGATCCGGCTGACCCGCGAAATCTTCGCCCAGCCCGCCTTTGCGCCCTATCGCGGGGAGGAGATCGAGCCGGGCGCGGCCGTCGAGAGCGACGAGGCGATCGACGCCTTCGTCCGGCGGCGCGTCGAGAGCGCCTACCACCCCTGCTCGACCTGTCGCATGGGCCTGTCGGACGACCCGCTGGCCGTGGTCGACCGCGACACACGGGTGATCGGGGTTGAAGGTCTGCGCGTTGCGGACGCCTCGATCATGCCGGCGATCACGACGGGCAACCTCAACGCGCCCACCATCATGCTCGCCGAAAAGGCCGCCGATCACATCCGCGGACGGCCGCGACTGCCCGCCTCCAACGCGCCCTTCTACGTTGCGCCGGGCTGGGAGGTGGCGCAGCGCTAGAGGGCGCCGCCGCCCCCCTGTCAGCAACGGAGCGGCTTTTTGCGTTGACAGGCGAGCCCGGCCCCTCGATAAGCGCCGTCACGAGTTGGGGTCTGCGGGCGGCATCGCCGTTCCGGTTCAGGCCCGCTCTCTGGCTTGTGGTCGGGTCACCCTGGTGGCCCGTTGCATGTCTGGAGGAGTGTCCCGAGCGGCAAAGGGGGCGGACTGTAAATCCGCTGGCTATGCCTTCGTAGGTTCGAGTCCTACCTCCTCCACCAGCCCTGTGCCCGAGCCGGGTTCGACGTGTTCGTTGGAACCGCTCGCCCTTGATCATGCGATCCTGCCGCCATGAGCCTCTGTGGGCAGTAGCCTATGCATGGCCGCTTGGATGCCACGGCCAGCCTGACTCGCCGGAACGGGGCCGCGGGACCGGTGAGGGGACGGCTGCCAGGTGCAAGCGACCGAAGTCCATCGGGCTTGCCCTTCTGTGGCGCACCTTGGCGGTGGCCTCCTCATTCAGCGCGCCCACCTCGGCGCGATCGTGCCGTCCTCTCCCCGGGAAGGCCCTAGGGCCACCGCATGCTTGCCGGTTTGAGGTCGATCCGCATCCGTGATGCAGGCGAGGTCGGTCGCGCCCCACCGGGGTGCCCTACGGGCTAATCCGTGGCCGGAGGGGAGTGTGCCCGCGCTCGTCTGACCCAGTCTCCTGCCGGACGAAGACTGGGCAGGGTCTTGCACACGTCCGGGACGCGTACAGACCTTCGATCCTGGGAGGACGGTGCCCAGCCCTTGCAATCGATCCCGCTGGCCGGTATCAAAAAATTGCCGGGAACCTTGATCTGGTTCGTCGGCCTCCGCGATGGGCCGGGCCTTCAATTCTTTTGTCGGGGGCGGTTTCAAACCGACTCTGGCGGAACGGGCTGCGCCTCTCGTGCGGCGCGGGTGTAGCTCAATGGTAGAGCAGCAGCCTTCCAAGCTGAATACGAGGGTTCGATTCCCTTCACCCGCTCCACTCTGACCGTTACGCCGTTCAACAGGTTGACGAGATCCCGAAGTCTGGGCGGGGTCGCCGCCCCGCCCACGACATCATCGACAAGGTCGTTGTCTCGGCCTCGATCAGACATTACCAGGAGCCGACGTCAGGGCGGTGCCAGCACATAGACCGTGTGCACCATCCCCAAGGCGAGCGCGACGTACCAGGCGGCAACCGCCGTCAGAGTGAGGGTGCAGACCGCGACACCGGCGGCAGACATGCGCGGCGGGTCGACGAAGGTTCGGCTCGGAAAGGCTCCGAAGGCGCGCGCCTCCATGGAGAGCACCATCATCGCGGCCTTTCGCAGGCTGCCGACCAGGAGCGGCATGGAATAACGCTTCATCTCGCGGATGCGGCCCGCCACGCCCCCCTGGCGCGCGACGCCGCGCACCGCCTGAGCGGACCGGATCGTCTTGATTTCCTCCTCGACGGTGGGAATGATCCGGAGCGCGATGAAGAAGGCATAGGCGATGCGGTAGGGGACCTTCATCTGTGTCACGAGCGCGATGGCGAGGTCGCGCGGATCGGTCGTGCGGACGAAGATCAGCGAGGAGAGGATGATGGTGTAGATGCGCAGCGCGGAGGCGAGCGCATAATCGAAGCTCTCGGCATAGATGGGGTGGCCGGCCACCCGCAGGACCACGTGGGTGCCGGGCAGTGTCAGCGTCTGAACGACCAGGAAGCTCAGGCAGGCGATGCCGAAGAGCCAGGTTCCCTGCCAGATCTCGCGGGGCGACAGACGCGCCAGGACCAGGCCCGTGAGGAGCACCACCACGGTGATGACGATCTGGACGATGCCGATATAGGCGCCGAAGGCGAGAAGCGAGATGCCGATGAGCCAGGCGGACTTGGTCAGCGGATCGAGCCGGTGGAAGAAGGAGGTACCCGAACGAAACTGGAAGACGGCCGATCGCTTCATGCGGCGACCCTCCGCGATCCTGCGATGGCGTCGACGAGCGCCGGGACGGACAGCGTCGGGCGCACCGGACCCGAGGGATGGGCCTCGCTGATCGCCTTGCTGATGGCGAAGACCGGTGGCGTGAGCAGGCCGCTACGCGCAAGCAGCGCCTCGTCGGCGAACATCTCGACCGGCTCGCCGTCGAACAGCAGGCGGCCGTCGCTCACGACCATTGCGCGATCCGCCCATTCGGCAACCAGACGCACGTCATGCGTGATCATGAGGACCGTCGTGTCGTAGCGCTCGCGCAGGCGCACCATGAGTCCCATGAGTTGCTGGGCGCGCTCATGGTCCTGCCCGATCGTCGGCTCATCGAGGATCAGGAGGTGCGGCTCGAGCACCAGCATGGTGGCCACGCTCAGGCGCCGCCGCTCGCCGAGGCTGAGGCTGAAGGGCGAACGATCGGCATAGCGGGCAAGATCGACCGTGCCGAGAACAGCCTCGACCCGCTCCCGGATCGCCTCGGCAGCGTAGCCCCGCACGGTGAGCCCATAGGCGATCTCGTCCCACACACGATCGGTCACGAACTGGTGGTCGGGGTTCTGGAAGACGTAGCCGACCTCGGCCGCGATCTCCTTGGGACCGAGCGCGCTGAGATCCCTGTCGTTGAGGAAGATCGCGCCGCGCGGCGCCTCGTTGATGCCCATGACGAGACGCGCGAGCGTGGTCTTGCCCGAGCCGTTGCGCCCGCACAGCGCGACGAGCTGGCCTCGGCCAAGCTGGAAGCTCACATCGCCGAGGATGGGGCGTTTGCGGTCATAGCCGAAGCTCAGATGATCGACCCGGAGCAGAGCCGGGCCGCGTTCGGGAGCTTCGGCGAGGCTTTGTCCGACGTTCAGAACGGGCGCGGGATCGATGAAGCGGCGGCCGAGCGCCACGGCCTCGGCCACGTCGAGCGGCACGTCGTCCGCCTCGAGGGGGACGCCGCATCGGGACGCGAGCGCGAGCGCAAATTCGGCGGCCTGCGGATACCAGGCGCTGACCGGCACCGCGAGCCCTTCCTCGGAGCGGGCGACCCGCGGCTGGGCAAAGGCGGCGCGGGGCGAGCCGTCGAAGGTGATCCGGCCGACATCCATCATCACGACGCGGGAGATCCGGTCGGCCAATTCATCGACGCGATGCTCCACCATGATGATGGTGGTTCCCGCTTTGTGCAAAACCTGCAGCAGGGCGAAAACTTCCGCCATCCCAGCCGGGTCGAGATTGGCCGTCGGCTCGTCGAGGACGAGAAGGCGCGGGCGCACCGCAAGCACGGCGGCAATGCTGACGCGCTGCTTCTGGCCGCCCGACAGGTCGAAGACCGAGCGGTCGCCGAAGCCCTCGAGCCCGACCGCGCGAAGCGCTTCGGCCTGACGCTCGATGATCTCGGCAACGGGAAAGCACAGGTTTTCGAGCCCGAAGCAGACCTCGTCGCGGACCCGCGTGCAGATGATCTGCGCATCCGGATCCTGGAACACCATGCCCACCTCCGTCGCAAAGGCCGCGACCTTGGTGGAGGCCAGGGGCCGGCCGCAGATCGTGGCTTCGCCGCTCAGCGCGCCCTTGAGCGTATGGGGGATGGTGCCGTTGAGAAGCTGCAGTAGGGTACTCTTGCCGCATCCGCTCGGGCCGAGGATGAGGACGAACTCGCCATCCTCGACCCGAAGCGTGATGTCGTTCAGCACCGGCGCGTCTTCGCCCTCGTAGGTATAGGTGATAGCCCGAAGATCGACGGCGGGGATCGAGGCGGAGCGCGTGTCTGCGGTCATGGCGGTCGAGCCCTCCGCGGGCCCGACGTTCAGGCCAGCTTCTCCTGCGAGGTGCGGACCGGGCGCTCGTCGGCGGCGATCTGGGTGCCGCGCAGCACACCCGCCTTCAGCAGGGCCAGGGCGATCGGCTTGACGAGGATGATGGCGTAAAGGGCGCCGCTCGCCATGCGGATGATGAGCGCGAGCAGATTATAGCTGATGCCCATGTCGCCGACGCCGAAGAAGTAGACTTCGGGGATCTGTTGCAGGATCGGCGCGAGCGCGCCGGACAGGGCGAGCACCGACAGGGTCCATCGGCGATAGCCGTAGAAGGCAAAGCCCAGGTCCGACATGAACCCCTGCAGGAAGCCGGCTCCGAGCACCATGATGCCGTTGGGATTTCCGGACAGCACCTGCGCCACGCCGTTCATGGTCTCGGCCAAGGTGGCGGCGCCGGGCTTGCGGATGATGTAGCCGCAAAGCGGCCCGGCAATGTAGAAACCGCCGCAGATCGCCGCGAAGGCCAGGAAGCCGTAGGCACCCGAAAAAGTCATGAAGAGCCGGCCCAGCATGGCGTTTGGCGTGCCGAGCACGCCGTTGATCACGCCGATGACGGCCATGATCACGATCTCCATCAACGTAAACCCGACGACGAAGCGGCCATTGCCCCGATTGATCAGAAAGGCGAGGACAGCAAGAACAACCGCGACGATGGCGACGATCAGGTAAAGTGTGCCGATGCTCATGGGATCACCTCGGGTGCGTGACACTGGCCATCGCCAAGACATCTGTTCGAAACGAAACGTCCGATTGGACGGGGGAACATCCGCGGCGCGCGCGCCGGTCGGACAAGCTCCGTCCGACCAGGACAAGGAACCGATCACATCTGCGTTGGCCTTGGATCGCTTCGATCGTCTTTGGCGAAACCAGTGCCGGTAAACACTCATCAAGTCCGACAGGGAGACAAGCCTGAATTTCACCAGCATCGTCGCCTTTTTCTGCAGATTGTTTTCAGGCAACCAGGAACGGCGGTCGCCTGCGCTGTTCTTGCAGCATGCTCTTCTGCAGATCGCGTTGGCCCGGCGTCTCCGCTGCCCTCAGAGGCGACCAAAATTTGAGCAGCACGGCAGGGAGCGGCGCTGGCGGCTGCTGCGCCCCCTTGCGCGATCGTCCGAGCTGTCGTCTGATGTCAGACATCTCCGCTGTCCATCCCCGTCAGGAGCGTCGTTGAGAAATCCCAACCGAACACCCAGGATCGTCGTGTCGGGAGCCGGCATCGCCGGAAGCCTGATCGCCTCCGGCCTCCGCGAGCGGACCGACTGCGAGGTGATCTGCCTCGAGCGCACCGGTCTCGAGGAACAGGGGGAGGCCGGCACTGGCCTGAATATCGGCCCGAACGCCATCAAGGCCCTCCGCGCGCATCTGCCCCGCGAGGCTGATGTGATCGTTGCAAACAGCCTGCCATGGACGGTCTGGACCGTCGCGCTGACCGACGGCCGGACGCTCATGGATCTCCGGCTGGATGCCGTTGCCGACAATCCCGGCATCCGCATCCGCTGGGCCGAGCTTTACGCCCTGCTCCGCGCCCCCCTCTCCGGTCTGATCACCTACAATGCCGAACTGACCGTCTGCGGCCAGGGCGAGAACGGCACCTACGTCATTTGGACGGACCGGACGAGCGGCGAAGAGCACCGGATCGACAACATCGACCTGCTGATCGCAGGGGACGGCCGCTATTCGGCCGTCCGCCGCTTCGTGCTCGGCGAAGCGGAGACACCGTCGTTCCTGAACGTCTGCCTCTATCGGGTCCTTTTCCCTGCCGGACCGGACTGTCCGCTCGATGATTACGGGCAGTGGTTCAACGGCGCCAACCGGCTTCTCGCCTATCGCGTACCCGGTGACGTCGTCTATTGCGCGGGATCCTTCCCAATTCCGCCCGGGGGCGGCATTCCGGACGAGATGAAGCAACCGGAGTTCCTGCGGCAGGCCTACACCCCGGTCGAAGGCACCCCGTCCGTCGAGGCGGCCTATCTCATCGACGCGCTCACGCGCCACGCCGACCGGATCCACTGGGCGCGGCTGCAGGAAGGCAGCGTCACCTATGGCGACAAGGCGGGCATTCTGCTCGCCGGTGACGCCGCCCACCCGATGGTTCCCACGCTCGGACAAGGCGCCACCCAGGCCTGCGAGGATGCCTGCGTGGCCGTGGACGAGATCAAGGCGGCTCTCGACGCGGGCGAAGCGCTGGCGTCGATCCCGGCCCGGGTGGAGGCGCGCCAAGCCGAGCGGGCCCGCTTCGTGGTCGACCTCTCGCGACGCGCGACCGACACCATGCTGGCCGGGGCCGATCCTGTTGCGGGGACGCGCTGGAAGACGGAGCCCGCGTTCCAGCGCGAGCTGATGCGCCTCTACCGCGACGTCTCCATGCCCCGGTCTGCCCCATCCGACACGCTTGCAGCCCGGAGATACGCATGACCGAGGAGATCCCGCTGAACCTTCGCTTCGACGGCAAGGTGGCCATCGTGACCGGTGCGGGCGACGGCATCGGCTTTGCCACCGTCGAGGGCCTCGCACGCGGTGCGGCGCGAGTCATCTGCCTCGACATCAAGGGTGCCGAAGAGGCCGCCGAGCGGGCCCGTGCTCTGGGCGCGGCCGCGGAGGGCGTCACCATGGACGTCCGCGACAGGGATGGATGGGCAAGGCTCATCCAGACGATGGAGGAGCGGCACGGGCCGGTCGAGATACTCGTCAACAATGCCGGCATCGCGGTGCCGGGCGACAGGGCGGCCGAGGTGCCCGAGGAAGTCTGGGACCGCATCATGGAGGTGAATGCCAAGGGCGTTTGGCTCGGCATGAAGGCCGTGCTGCCGGGTATGCTGGCGCGCAGGAGCGGCAAGATCGTCAACGTGGCGTCCACGGCCGCGCATATCGGCCTGCGCGATGCCGCCGCCTATTGCGCCTCGAAGGGCGCCGTCCTGGCGCTCACCCGGCAGGCCGGCGTGCAATATGCCTCGCAGAACGTTCAGATCAACTCGGTGTCGCCCGGGACGACGATGACCGGGCTGCAGAAGGACGTCACCGAGCAGCAGCGCGCGGCCTTTCTTCCGCTGACGCCGATCGGACGCTTTGCGGCCTCGCCCGAGGTCGCGGCCGTCGTGCTCTTCCTGTGCTCTTCCGGCTCGTCCTTCATGGCGGGCGCCGATATCGGCGTCGACGGCGGCATGGTGGCGCTCTGATGAAGGTCCTGCTCACCGGCGCGGCGGGGCTGATCGGGATGGCCGTGAGGCCGATGCTGGAGAACCGCGGCCACAGGGTGATCGCGACCGACGTCACACGCTTCGGGCACGAGGTGCCCGGGCTGCAGATCATGCCGCTCGACGACCGCGCCGGCCTCGAACGTCTGGCAGGCGAGCATGGGATCGACGCCATCGTCCATTGCGGCGCCATCTCCGGCCCGATGATGGCGAGGGGCGAGCCGCTCAAGCTCGTGGCCGTGAACATCGACGCGACGGCGGCGCTGCTCGATCTCGCCCGCCGGCACGGGATGCGCCGCTTCGTCTTCTGCTCGTCGATCAGCGTCTATGGCGACGTCGGCGAGGCCACGATCACGGAGGACACGCCGCTCAAGCCGACCTCTGTCTATGGCGCGACAAAAGTCGCCTGCGAGCAGCTGATCCAGGGATTTGCCGCCGAATACGGCCTGGAGGGCGTGAGCCTGCGCATCGGCCGCGTCTACGGCCCTTATCGTCGGGCCAACTGCCATCTCAAGACGATGATCGAGGACACGGCGGCGGGTCGCAGCATCGCCATCCCCTGCGATCCGGCCTTCGTCTACCATTACGTCTATGCCGAGGACGTCGCCGCGGCGATCGCGGTGGCGCTGGAAGCGAGCACCCTGCCCGCGCGCGTCTACAATGTCGGCAGCGGGGAGGCCCTGACGATGCCGGCGCTTCTGGATCTGGCGGCGCCCGCCATCCCCGGCCTTCGGGCCGCGCTCGTTCCGGGCGAGGACGATGTGCCGGACAGGCAGATCCGCTTCGACGTCTCGGCCATCGGCCGGGACCTCGGCTGGACACCCCACTTCGGCATGACGGCCGGCCTGCAGGCCTACCGTGCCGCCATCCTGTCGGGGCAGGCCGCGCGATGACCTCTCTCGGCTCCCATGACCTGTCGGCCCGGCTGGGAGCCGGGGCGATAGGCCGGGAGGATCTGGTCGGGCGCATCTGCGGCACCCTTCGGCAGGAGATCGTCGACGGCAGCATCGCGCCCGGAACGCGCCTGCCGGCCGAGACCGAACTCGCAAGGATCATGCGCGTGAGCAGGCCGACCCTGCGGGAGGCCACACGCATCCTGTCCCAGGAGGGGCTCCTCGACATCCGCCACGGCGTGGGCACCTTCGTGGCCGCGCGGACGCCGCATCTTTCCAATGCGCTTGACTCGATGATGTCGCTCTCGGCTTCGATCCGGGCGGCGGGCGGCGAGCCGCGGGTACGCTCGCTGGTGATCGAGCAGGTCGCCGCGCCGCGCGACGTCAGCCAGGCTCTCGAACTGCCCGCCAGGACCGAGGTCGTGCGCATCCGGCGGGTGCGGCTCATGGATGACCGGCCGGTCGGCCTGGCGCTGGAGTATCTCCCCCTTGCGGCGCCCGTGACGCTGGACGCGATCCAGGGCTTCGACGGCAGCTCGCTCTACAGCTTCCTCGGCCAGATCCTCGGGCTCCCCCTGCTGCGCAGCGAGATGGCCGTGACGGCCGTCAGCGCCAATGCCCAGCAGTCCAGGCAGCTGTCGGTGAGACCCGGCCTGCCGCTTCTCCTGATGCGCGAACTGCATTTCGGCAGGGAGGATCGCCGCGTCCTCTACTCCGTCAACTACCATAACAGTGCGGTGGTCGACCTCACGCTCGTCCGCGCCGGGGTGCGCCTGTGAGCGCGACCTTCACCTCGCTCGGCAACCTGTCGATCGACGATCTCGTCTTCGTCGACGGCACGACGCAATGGGCCGTCCCGGGCGGCAACGCTGTCTATGCCGCGCTCGGCATGGCGGTGTGGGGCGAGCGCCCGCGTGTCATCGCGCCGTTCGGCCCCGACTACCCGATCGAGAAGCTGGAAGGCCGGCTCGACCTTTCGGGATGCCCCCGCCTTCCCATCACGTTGCGGGACTGGGGACTCTACGAGGACGACGGCAGCCGCCAGTTCGTCTTCCGCTCGACCACTAGGAACTGGGACGAGTTCAGCCCACGTCCGTCGGACGTCAACGGCCCCATTCCCGCGGCCCACCTGGCCCCCCTACCCTGGGAGCGACATGTCGGGCTGATCGCGGCGCTGCGGGAGGCCGGCGCTGCGACCATCTCGATCGATCTCGACGATCGCAAGCTCGCGGACGTCCCCCACAGCGCCGTGTCGGCGCTGATCCGCAGCGTCGACCTGTTCATGCCGAGCCGGCAGGACGGACGGGTGATCTTCCCCGACACCTCGCCGGCCGATACGGTCCGCCGCTTCCGCGACATGGCACCCGATACGGCGCTGATCGTGCTCAAATGCGGCGCCGACGGCTGCGTGGCCCATGCGGCGGGCAGCCCCGACCTCATCACCCTGCCCGCCTTTCCCGTCTCGCCCGTCGACGCCACCGGCTGCGGAGACAGCTTTTGCGGCGGCACGCTGGTCGGCTATCTGCGCAGCCGGGATCCCGTGAAGGCCCTGCTGCATGGCTCCGTCTCCGCCTCGTTCTGCGTCGAGACCGTCGGCTGCGCCGGCCTCCTTTCCAGTACGCCCGAGGCCGCCGAGGCCCGCGTGGCCCAGTTCCGGAACGCCGTCGAGATCAAGGCGGCCTGACAACAAGCAGACAGGGAGAGGATGCCCGTGCAGAATGAAAAGGCCGTGATGCTGAAGGAGGTCGCCTCGCAGGCCGCCTTCGTCCGCGACAATATCGACCCGATGCTGGCCGTGATGCGTGATGTCCTGTCGACGCGCGATCCCGGCACCCTCCGGCACGGCTTCATGATCGGCTGCGGCGACAGTTTTTCGGCCGCGATGGCCGCGCGCGCTTACATGATGAAGGCGACGGGCCGGTTCTGCGAGCCCGTGGAGGCGCTGGAATTCTCCCGCTATCTGGTGAGCGATCTGCCGCCCGACAGCTTCGTCTTCGGCATCTCCAATTCGGGAACAGTGTCGCGCACGATCGAAGGCGTCCGCCTCGCCCGCGAGCGGGGGGCCTGGACCTTCGCGGTGACCGTGAGCGCGGATAACCACCTCGCCCGCACCGCCGAGACGCTCCTGAAGGTCAATGCGCCCCCGAACATCAAGGAACAGCCGGACGGCACGCGCGTGGTGACGCCCGGCAGCGTCACCTACACCGCGAGCATGCTCGGCCTCTTCATCGCCTCGATCGCGCTGGGCGAGCGGATCGGGCATCTCAGCCCCGGACGCGTGGACGCGCTTCTGAGCGAGCTGAGGGCGCTTCCCGAGGCGATGGCGGCGGCCGACCGGACGGTCGGCGAACTGTGCCCGACGATCGCGGGCAGCTTCACCAAGGATCGCAAGACCGTGATCCTGGGCGGCGGACCCAATTACGGGACGGCCTATTTCGGCCAGGCGAAGTGGTTCGAGTCGCTCACCCGGCCGTGCCACTATTCCGAGCTGGAGGAGTGGGCGCACGAGCAGTATTTCATCACGGACGAGAACACCGACACCATCGTCATTCTGCCGCCGGGCGCCGGATGGGACCGGGGTCTCGAGCAGGCCGAGGCCGCACGGGACATGGGCTCGCGGGTGATCATCATCGGGCGGGCGGGCGACGCCCAGGCCGAGGCGGCCGCCGACATCTATTTCGGCATGCCGCAGCTGCCGGAAGCTTTGACGCCCTTCGTCTACAAGCTGCCTTTCGAATACCTGTCGTGTCACATCGCCGACCAGCAGGGGATCGCCTTCCTGGGCTTCGACAACAAGCGGCGCCAGGAGGTGAACTTCCGGCAGATCTTCCATTCGGCGCAGGCGAAACCCGAACCGGAGGCGGCGATCTGATGAGCGCGATGCTCCGGCTTCTGAAAGACGGACGCAAGCCGGTGGTGGGCATGGTGCAGCTCGGCCCTCTGCCGGGCGGCAGCCGCTATCGCGGCTCCGCGATCGAGGATGTGCTGGCGGGCGCTCTGCAGGAGGCCAGCATCCTTGCCGAGAACGGCATCGACGCGCTCCTGGTGCAGAATCTCGGGGACATCCCCGTCGACACCAGGGTGCGAACCGTCCAGGCTACCTGGATGACCCGCGTCGTCGGCGAGATCGCCCAACGCTTCGGCACACCCGTCGGCCTCAACATGCTGGAGAACGACGCCGAAGCCATGTTCGCGGTGGCTTCGGCCGCCGGCGCGGACTTCGTGCGGATCAAGATCTATGTCGGCGCCATGGTCACCCCCTTCGGTGTCGAGACGGCCCAGGCCTTTGCGGCCATCAAGGCGCGCACCGCGTGGCAGGCCGACCGGGTGGCGATCCTGGCCGACGTCCACGACCGCACGGGCGTGCCGCTCGTTCAGGACAATCTCGAAGGCGACCTTGACGCGGCGGTACGGCTCGGCGCCGCTGACGCACTCGTGCTGACGGGCAAGACCTATACCCAGACCCACGATTTGATCGCTACCGCCCGCCGGGTGGTGCCCGCTGCGCCGATCCTCGTGGGTGGCGGCGTCACGACCGAGAACGTCGCCGAGGTCAATGCCGTCGCGGACGGCACCATCGTGAGCTCGTCGTTGAAGGGCTCGAACACCGCCTTCGGCCAGTTCGATCCGTCGAAGGTCAAGGCGTTCATGGCGGCCGCCCGCGCGCGCGCCGCCGCCTGATAGAGTGTCTCGTTACGGAGGGAGTGGGATCATGCGCAAACTGTTATCAGCCCTGAGCATCGCGGCGGCGGTCGCCGGCAGTCTTCTCGGGGCCTCGGCCGCCGAGGCCAAGATGAAGGTCGCAATGGTCACCTCCGAGTCGGGCCTGGGCGACAAGTCGTTCAACGACATGATGAACGAGGGCATGAAGAAGGCCCAGGCAGACCTCGGCGTCGACTTCGTCGTGATCCAGCCCCGCTCGATCTCGGAGTTCCAGTCGACGCTGGCGCGCGCCGCCGGTCAGGGCTTCGATCTCATCGTCGGCTCGTCCTTCGACATGATCAAGCCGATGCAGACCGTGGCAAAGGCCTTCCCGAACCAGAAGTTCGGGCTGGTCGATGTCGGGCCCGACCCGATCGCGCCCAATGTGGTGTCCAGCGTCACCAAGGACTGGGAAGGCTCCTTCCTCGTCGGCGCCATCGCGGCCAAGACCACCAAGACGGGCACGATCGGCTTCGTCGGGGGCAAGGACATTCCGATCATCCACCGCTTCTACATCGGCTACTACTACGGGGCGAAAATGGCCGACCCCAAGGTGAACGTGCTCGAGACCTATTCGGGCACGTTCACCGACCCCGCGGCCGGCAAGGAGTACACGCTCGGGCTGATCAACCAGAAGTCGGACATCAATTTCGCGGTGGCGGGCGCGACCAGCGCGGGCGTGATCGACGCGGCCAAGAGCACCAAGACCTTTGCGATCGGCGTCGACTCGGACCAGAACTATCTCGCACCCGGTTCCGTGCTGACCTCCATGGTCAAGCGCGTCGACACCCAGGCCTATGACATGATCAGGTCGGTCGTGGACGGCAAGTTCGAGGGTGGCAAGGTTCTCTACTACGGCCTCAAGGAAGGCGGCGTCGCGGCCGCGATGGATGAGTACAATAAGGGCCTGATCGCCCCCGACGTCCTGAAGCAGGTCGACGACCTCAAGGCCAAGGTGATCTCGGGCGAGATCGTGGTGCCCAACTACTTCGACCTGAAGCCCGGCCAGAAGGAGATGGGAACGCCCGCGATGGCGACGCCTCCGTCGGTCGCCGACAAGAAGTGACGCGCATCGCCGAGCCGGGCTGCGGCCCGGCTCCCCTCTCGCCTCCAAGCTGCAGCGGGTTGCTTTGATGGCCACTCCCCTCGTGTCCATGCGCGGGATCGTCAAGCACTTCGGCACTCTCGTCGCGATCAGCGACGCGGCGCTGGAGATCCGGCCGGGCGAGGTGCATGCGCTTGTCGGCGAGAACGGCGCCGGGAAGTCGACGCTGATGAACATCCTCTACGGATTGCTGCCGCGCACCGCCGGCGAAATCGAGTTGCGCGGCAGGCCCGTCGCCTTCGCGGGGCCGGCGGAGGCGATCCGGGCCGGCGTCGGCATGGTGCACCAGCATTTTAAGCTCGCCCCGTCCTTCACGGTCGCCGAGAACATCATCCTGGGGGCCGAGCCGACCCTCTCGGCGGGCCGCCTCGACCGCCGCAGGGCGGAGCGCGAGACGGCGGAGCTGAGCCATCGCTTCGGGCTCGACCTCGATC
>CAXTVD010000070.1:14861-15087 GCA_964247575.1 uncultured Lichenihabitans sp. | reverse complement strand
GCTCCCCCATCAAGGCGAGCGACGTGCGGTTCAGCCTGCTGCGTGCCCGCGACACCAAGGAGAGCGCCTGGACGTCGCTCTATAGCGGCATCGCCGACGTGGTGCCGAAGGACGACCAGACCGTCGTGATCACGCTGAAGGCGCCATCGGCCGTCTTCCTGGCCAATATCGCGATGTTCGCGGCCGCCATCGTGCCCGAAGCCGCCATGACCAAGATGGGCGAGGA
>CAXTVD010000070.1:465-14851 GCA_964247575.1 uncultured Lichenihabitans sp. | reverse complement strand
TTCGCGCAGAAGCCGGTGGTGTCCGGCGCCTTCGCGGTCGATGAGTGGAAGCACGGCGACCGGGTGATCCTGACCAAGAACCCGAACTATTGGAACGCCAGCCACGTCTCGCTCGACCGCGTCGAATGGATCATCGTGGCCAACGACAACACCCGCATCCTCAAGCTGCAGGCCAAGGAGGTCGATGCCGCGATCCTGATGCCGTTCAACCGGGTGGCCGAGCTGCAGAAGACCGCCGGGCTGACCGTCCACCTCGATCCCTCGACCCGCGAGGACTTTCTCGTCATGAACGAGACCCACAAGCCCTTCGACAACGTCGACGTGCGCAAGGCCATCAACATGGCGATCGACCGCAAGGCGATCGTGGAAGCGGTGACGTTCGGCATCGGCGAGGTGGCCAATTCCTTCATCCCGAAGGGCGCGCTCTACTACAACGCCGCCAACAAGGACTATGCCTTCGATGTCGAGGCCGCCAAGGCGCTGATGAAGAAGGCCGGCGTGACCTCGCTGAAGGCCGGCCTCCTGGTAACGGCCGGCGATAGCTCCAACGAGCAGATGGCCGTGCTGATGAAGGACCAGCTCGCCAAGATCGGCATCGACCTCAGCGTGACCAAGAAGGAGCAGGGGCAGGCCTTCGACACCCTGACGCAGGGCGACTACGACCTGTCGATCCAGTATTGGACCAACGACATCATCGACCCGGACGAGAAGACCGCCTTCTCAATGTATGGCGACGACACGAACAAGTCGTTCTACACCGGCTACAAGAACGCCGAAGTCACCAAGCTGATCGACGACAGCCGCGTCGCGCTCGACCCGGCCAAGCGCGGCGAGATCTACAACAAGATCCAGCAGATCGTGAAGGACGATGCGCAGTGGGTAGACCTGTTCTACAGCCCCTATCGCAATGTCACCGCCTCCTACGTGAAGAATTTCACGCAGAACCCGCTGGGCGGCTTCACCCTGGAAGACACGACGATCGAGAAGTGAGGCGCCGGCTCCGACCAGGCGCGCTGGCTCTGGGCACACGGATCCGCTCGGGCACGGCATGGCAGCGGGCGACACCCGCCGCGGCCGTGCCGACCTCCCCAAGGACGCGATCCGATCCATGACCGCCACCCCTCCCACGACCCTCGACGCGCTGCTGCACAACCTGCCCTGCACCTATGCCGGGCCGGGCGGCGCGCTCGCCGTGCTGCGGGAAGGGGAGGTCGTGGTCCGCCACAGCTGGGGGTGGGCCAATGCGGAGCGGCGCATCCCCTTCACGCCGCAGACGCTGTTCCGCGTCTGCTCGATCACGAAGCAGTTCACCTGCGCCCTGGTGCTGGATGCCTTTCCGGATCCGAGCGTGCTCGACGCCGAGGTCCGGGCGCGGCTGCCGGTGCTGGCTCAGGCTCCGCCGACGACGCTGCACCTCTGCCACAACCAGTCCGGGCTGCGCGACTACTGGGCGCTCGCCATGCTGCAGGGTGCCCCGGTCGAGAGCGCGTTCGGGGCCCGGGAGGCGGCGCAGCTGATCGCCTCGACGAGGACGCTGCAGTTCGACCCCGGCACGCGCTACTCCTATGCGAACCAGAATTTCCGCCTCCTGTCGGAGATCATCGAGGCCCGCACCAGCCGCAGCTTCGGCGCGTTGCTGCGGGGCCGCCTGTTCGATCCGGCCGGCATGGACACGGCGTTCCTGGCGGCCGACACCCGCGCCATGCCGGACGGGACGGAGGGCTACGAGGGCACCCCGGCGACCGGCTTCCGGCCCGCCGTCAACAACATTCTCTGGACGGGCGATGCAGGGCTCGGCGCGAGCCTCGACGACATGATCGCCTGGGAGCGCTTCATCGACAGGACCTGCGGCGACGCCGACGGGCTCTACGGCCGGCTCGCCGCGCCGGTGCGCTTCGCCGACGGGGCGCTCGCGTCCTACGGCTTCGGGCTCGCCAGGAGCACGCATTACGGGCGGGAGGTCATCGGGCATGGCGGCGCCTTGCGCGGATGGCGCAGCCAGCGGCTCCATGTGGCGTCGGAGCGCCTGTCGGTGGTCGTCCTTTTCAACCACCTGTCGGACGCCCATGCCGCGGCGCTCGACGTGCTTGCCGCGGCGCTCGGCCAGGAACCGCCGCGCCCCGACCCCGCCGCAACGGCGCCGGGGTGGATCGGCACCTATCTCGAGCCCGAAACGGAGCTTGCGGTCCGGATCGAGGCCGCCCCCGCGGGGCGCGTCCGCCTGCGCTACGCTGCGATCCCGGAGATGCTCGACCTCTCCGAGGATGGCACGGCCGGGCATGACGCCACGCGGCTACGCGCGGCCGATGCGGGGTTTTGCATGGATCGCCCGCAGGAGAACCAGAGCACGCGGCTGTTGCCGCGCGCCGCGGCGGGACGCGCGGACATCGCGGGCCGCTACCGCTGCGACGAACTCGACGCCGTCCTCACGGTCGTCGACACGCAGGGCGTTCTCTACGGCGGCTTCTCCGGCATCCTCGGCGATGGCCGGATGGAACTGCTCGACCCCGTCGCCGAGGATCTCTGGGCGCTGCCCTGCCCGCGCGCCCTCGACCACACCCCGCCGGGAGACTGGACCCTGGCCTTCGCCCGGAACGCCGAGGGCGGCATCGCGCGCGTCACGGTGGGCTGCTGGCTCGCGCGGCGCCTGTCCTACGTGCCCGCGCCCTAGGCGCCGATGACGTCAGGCCCGCGGGGCGGCAGGCGGCCGTCGTCCTCGACCGGGCCCGCGGCCGCTTTCCGGCAACACACGATCAGCGCTTCATCTCGATTTCGACGAAGGTGATGGCGTGGTCGGACGCGTTCATCACGTCATGGGTGATGCCCTTGGGACGGACGTAGGAGTCGCCGGCTGCCAGCGTCACCTGGCTGACGGTCTCGCCGTTGTGGATGGCAAGCGTGCCGCCCAGCACCATGACGACGCAGTAGGGCAGGCCGTGCTCGTGCCAGCCCGTATTGGCGCCCGGCTCGAAGTCCCACCGGGTGATGCGGACGCGCTCGTCATCGACCTGGACGGTGGGGTGGGCGGGAATGGTGCAACTGAACGCCACGTCGTCTGCTCCCTTCGGCCCGGCCGAGGTGGAACCCAGCCTCTGTCCGCCGCCACTCCCGCCCGCGTCCGACCCGTCGACCGACGTCGGCGCTGGCAGGGACAGAGCCGAGGTTGCCACGCCGGCTTCCCGTTCGTCTCTGCTCACAATACTTAACAACAAACAGGCATTCGGGAAACGTCGCGTGGCCTATGGTGCACGCCTCCGTGAAGCGCCCGGTCATCTTCGAGGCGATGGATGCCTTGGTTCCACCTCTGGATCTGATCGACGCATGCATGTCGTGATGGTGAGCGGGGCTCGCGTCCCGGTCTACGGCTACGGCGGCACGGAGCGGGTGCTGTGGGACCTGTCGCAGGGCCTGACGATCCGGGGCCATCGGGTGTCGATCCTGGCGCCGCCCGGTTCGCACTGCCCGTTCGCGCAGGTCCTGCCGCTCGACCGGAAGGCGCCGATCGCGCCGCAGATCCCGCTCGGCGTCGACCTCGTCCATTTCCACTATCATCCGGACGTCGATCTCGATGAAGGATTCCCGTTCCCGTATATCCTGACCGAGCACGGCAACCCGCGCCGGATCGCCGTCAGACCCCTCAACACCGTCTTCGTGTCCCGCGACCACGCCCGCCGCTATCATTCCGACCAGTTCGTCTATAACGGCCTCGATTGGGACGCCTATGGTCCGGCAGACCTGACGGTCGCGCGCGGCCACTTCCACTTCCTTGCAAAGGCGACCCGCCGCGCCAAGAACATCGGAGGGGCGATCGCGGTGGCCCAGGAGGCCGGGGTGGACCTTGCGGTCCTGGGCGGCCGTCGGCTGAGCGTGTGGAAGGGGTTCCGCCTCACGCTCTCCCCGCGGGTGCGCTTTCACGGCATGGTCGGGGGCACCAGGAAGAACACACTCCTCAACCGCTCGCGGGGGCTGATCTTTCCGGTGCGGTGGGCCGAGCCCTTCGGGCTTGCCCTCATCGAGAGCCTTTTTTTCGGCTGTCCTGTCTTCGGGACGCCCTATGGCTCGCTTACCGAGCTGATCGGGCCGGATGTCGGCTTCCTGTCGACCTCCAAGCGAGAGCTCGCCGAGGCGATCCGCTCGCTGCACTTCGATCCGCGTCGCTGCCACGATTACGCACGCGACACGTTCAACGCCTCTGTCATGACGGACGGCTATCTCGACCGGTACGAAACGGTCCTCAACGGTCACGCGCTGAACGCGACCCGTCCCTATGTCGGCGGCCTCTCGAGCGGGCTGCTGCCATGGCATGAATAAGGGAGACGAACCACGCCCGCGGTGCCGTCATCGACGTGCAGGCCGAAGCCGGTGGCCGCAGGCGCGAGCCCTTGAGCCATCGTCAGCGGGGCCTGCACGTCCGCCGCGCCGCCGGTCTTGATCCCCGCAAGCAGAACAGCAGCTCCAAGAAGAGGTGTTCGCAATCCACGCTCCTCATGGATCGCCGTCAGCCTGCGGCCGCTCGCGCCAGGAGGTCGAGCCGGTCGGCGAGTCAGGAGGCCGGCGCATAGACGTGGATCATGCCGTCCCCGCCGGCCGCGCCGCCGACCGGGAGATAGACCCGTCCCGTCGCCTCGCTGGAGGTCACCGAATGCGGCGCGCCGCCCTTCTGGGGGATGGTCTGCACCAGCTTATTGCTCGCGGCGTCGATGATGCCCAGGACCGGCCCCCCCGGATTGTCACGCGAGGCCGTGTAGTACTGATTGTTCCTCGCATTGTAGTTGACCATGTCCTCGCCCCCGAGCCCTGGCACGCTCGCCACCACGGCACCGGTCCTGGCATTCATGATGACCGTGACGGCCGGCATGTCGTCCTTGCCGTCGGCGGTGCAGCCGAGGACGAAATTGTCATCGGGACCAAAGGCGATGCCGGCCGGGTGGCAATTGTCGACCGGCAGCATCTTGACCAGCTTGGTGCTCTTGGGATCGATGACGGCGACCCCCCCTTTCTTCGGGTCCTTTCCGATTTGCGGAATCGACAGATAGAACAGGCCGTCGGCGGGGTTGTAGGCGGGCTGTTCGGCGCCGTCGCCGGCATCGTCAAAGACGACCTTGCCGAGGATCGTGTGGTCGGGCTTGGTCGACACGAGCGTCGCGAAGGGCGGGTCCTCGGCGTTGTTGACGCCGATGACGACCTCGTCCTTGGGGTCGTAGGCCATCTCGTCGACGCGGGTCGTGCCACCTGTCTTGATCGTCGCCGTGGTCGTCTTGGTTGACGGATCGATGATCTTGAGGGTGCTGTCGCCGTCGCCGGCCCAGATCGACTTCCCATCGAAGAGCACGCCATCGGGCCCTGAGGCGTCATTGTCGGGCTTGCCGTCCTTCATCGCGACACCGACAAAGGATCCCACGCGACCGACGAAGGTGTCGGTCTTCGTGTCGAAGATGTCGATTCCCTTGTTGCTCCGATCGGCAAAGTAATAGAGGCCGCTCGACGGGTCGATATAGCTGATGTCGAAGGTGGTGAGCTTCTGGCCCGGAATCTCGATCGTGCCGACTTGCTTCAGCTCTGCGGCCCATAGGGGCCCGGCCAGCATCGTCGTGGCCGCCAATCCAAGCGCGATGACATGCTTCATGGGTAGTTCCTCCGGTTCGACAGCGCCTTTGTTGCGGCGGTGTTCGACTGTTGAACGACGACGGATGTCGCCGCGATGCAGGGCCGGGCCTCTTTTCGGCCCGGGCGTAAGTGGGCATCCTCACCGCAAGGAACGACGAGGCAACTCCGCCGGCGATCTCTCGCGAATCGGGCTGCCGGACGCCCGGATCACGATCCTCAACGACCCTTCGCGTATTCCGCACCTGCGGGCGCCTCACCATTCCTTGCCGCGACCCTTCCGTTGCTGTCCGGCGTGGGCGCCGCGGAGCGCTCCTGACGGTCGGGGGCAGCGTGTTCGGCGATGTAACGGCCCAGCGCGCTGGCGGCGTTGAGCATATGAGCGCGCATTCGACGCGCCGCGAGGTCTCCGTCTCCTTCCGCCATCGCGGCCAGGATGCTGGCATGCTCGGCGCGCGACGAATGGATCCGGTCGAATTGCATGAGCTGGGTCCGCCTGAAGGCGCTGAGGCGCGTGCGGATGGCCAGGACCTGCTCGGCCATGAAGCTGTTGTGGGTGGCCGCGTAGATCAGTTCGTGAAAGTCTCGGTTGAACCCGTCGTAGGCGTCCACATCGCCGGCCGCCACCATCGCAGCCGAGGCATCGTGCAGATCCAGGAGGCGGCTTCGCTCCATGGGCGTGATCCGAAAGGTGGCAAGCCGCACGCACATGGCCTCGACCTCGGCCGTGGTTTCGAACATGTCCATCACGCGTTCCGGCGTGAGCCGCGTGACCACCACGCCGCGCCGCGGTCGCATGTCGACGAGACCGCTCACCGCAAGCTGGCGGAGCGCTTCGCGCACCGGCGTGCGGGAGGCCCCGAAGCGATCGGCGAGGTGCTGCTCGTCGAGCGCGGCTCCGGCGGCGAGGCTGCCCGATGCGATCTCATCGGTCAGCGCGTTTCGGATGCGCTCCGATAGCAGAACGCTGTCGTCGTTCGGGAGCCCTGGGCGCGGGGGAGTCATGCCTCGGTCAAGGTCGGTCGGTCCTGGCCAGGCAGAGGGCTCGTCGCCGCCGACGCCCATCACCCTGCCCACCACGGCAGTCTGCAGCAGGTCCAAGATCCGCGCGGTTCCCCCGGCCAGCCCCCATCCATGCCTGAGCCTCGCGATTGATCACCATCGTCATTCCTCCGGATTTTGACGCGTGCGAACCGGCCGCTGTCCCGGCGTCCTCAGCCCGGCAGCACCTGTCCCCTGGTCTCGGTGGCGAAGGGGATGATCAGCAGGCCGAGCCCGAAGGCGACCGCCGTCAGGGCGACCGGCGTGCCGAGCGTGCCCATCCCGTGCACCGCCATGCCCAGCGCGAAATTGACCCCGGCGCCGATGAAGCGGCCGATCGACGTGCAGAAGGCGAAGGCGGTGGCGCGGACCTCCGTGCCGAACAGCTCGGGCAGCCACAGGCTGAACATGGCGAAGTTCGCCCCGGAGAAGCCGAGGAAGAACAACAGCGTCATGAAGGTCGGCAAGGCGCGGTCGGGCGGAAGGTAGAACGCCCAGCCGAAGGCGAGCGCGATGCACACCAACATCCCGGCGAAGTAGATCGCCAGCGTCGGCCGGCGGCCGATCCGTTCGGCGAGCCAGGGCAGGACGAGGCAGCCGGCGACGGTGCCGATGGAGAGAAGGCCCGTGCCGTAGGAGGCCATGCGCACGGCGTCCGACGGCGCGTAGCCGTTGCCCTTGGCCAGCGTGATGATCGCCGTGGGCTCGTAGACGCTGCCCGCCCAGAGGCCGATGATGGCCACGGTCAGCAGCGCCGACATCACCAGGGTGCGCTTTCCGTAGGGTGGCGCGAAGATCTGGCGCAGCGGGCTGACCCGCCGGCCGACGCCCGCCTGCACCCGTTTCCAGCGCTCCGGCTCCCTGACCTTCATCAGCGTCACGATCGATACGACCACCGGCGCAAGGCCGCACAGGAACATGGCCCGCCAGCCGAGGGTCGCGCCGATCGTCGCGTTGAGCGCGGCGGCGACGAAGAAGCCGAAGTAATAGCCGCTCTGGAGGTAACCCGCCCCCATCTTGCGCCGGTCCTCGGGCCAGGCTTCCGCGACATAGGTGCCGGCCATGGCCCATTCGCCGCCGATGCCGATGCCGGCGAGCAGGCGAAAGATGGTGAGTTCGTAGACGTTCTGCGACAGGGCCGCGGCGCCCGTGAACACCGAGTAGATCAGCACGGTGGCGGCCAACGTACGGGTGCGGCCGAAGCGGTCGCCGATCGGGCCCCAGATGAAGGACAGGCCCCATCCCACCAGGAACAGCGCGAAGAGGATCGAGCCGGCATAGCCCACATTGCCCGGCGTCGCCTCGATCCCCGAATGGGGAAGAAGTTCGGTCAGGGCCGGACCAAGCACCAGCGCGTAGATGACCGAGTCCATTCCGTCGAGAAGCCAGCCTGCCCAGGCGGCCCAGAAGCCGAAGATCTGCTGACGGTTGAGCGGCGTGCGCACGCGCCCGCTCAGAGGGCCTGCCGCCGCCTTGGTGGTGTCGAGCCTCGACATCGTCCCTCCCGGACCGGTCGCAATGTGTCTGGCGCCGGCGCCCCGACCCCTCGCAAGCTCTTCCGGCTGCGCAATTCAGTATGCACGCAGCTTCCGAACTAGCAACGGTGTATTCAAGCTTTGCTATCCGGGGCGATGGCCCATGCGGAAGGGGATTGATCCGGCCCGTCAGGCGTTGGATGGTGTCGTCGGAGCCTCGGCCGTGGGCGCGGGAAAGACGGGCAGGACTGCCATGACGGACTGGACGCGGGAGAAGGAGGCCCGGGACGCGCGCATCGCCGCCGGCCGAGCTCTCGCGGACGGGAAGGTGGTGGCGCGCGACGCGGCCAAGGCGCTGCTCGAAGCCATCCTCCGACCGGGCGATCGCGTTTGCCTCGAGGGCGACAACCAGAAGCAGGCCGACCTGCTGGCCCATGCACTGGCCCGCGTTGATCCGGACAAGGTGCACGACCTCCACATGGTGCAATCGGGGATCGTGCTGCCGGCGCATCTCGACGTCTTCGACCGCAAGATCGCCCGCCGGCTCGACTATGCCTATTCAGGGCCCCAGGCGGGCCGCATCGCCAAGATGCTGTTCGGCGGCCAGATCGAGCTCGGGGCGGTGCACACCTACCTCGAGCTCTTCGCCCGCTACTTCATCGATCTGACGCCGCACGTCGCCCTGATCGCCGCCGTGAGCGCCGATCGCGAGGGAAACCTCTATACCGGCCCCAACACGGAGGACACGCCGACCATCGTCGAGGCGACGTCCTTCAAGAACGGCGTGGTCGTGGCGCAGGTCAGCGAGATCGTGGACCGGGTGCCGCGGGTCGACATTCCCGGCGACCGCGTCCATTTCGTGGTGGATGCGCGCAAGCCGTTCTACGTCGAGCCGCTGTTCACGCGCGATCCCGGCGCCATCACCGAGACCCAGATCCTGACCGCGATGCTGGCCATCCGCGGGATCTACGCCGAATACGGCGTTCAACGGCTCAACCACGGCATCGGCTTCAACACGGCGGCGATCGAGCTGCTGCTGCCGACCTACGGCGACCGCCTCGGCCTGAAGGGCAAGATCGCCACCCGCTGGGCCCTGAACCCGCATCCCACCCTCATCCCGGCCATCGAGTCGGGCTGGGTCGAGCAGGTCCATTGCTTCGGCTCCGAAGTCGGCATGGACGACTACATCAGCGCACGCTCGGACATCTTCTTCACAGGCCCCGACGGGTCGCTGCGCTCGAACCGCGCCTTCTGCCAGACGGCCGGCCTGTATGCCTGCGACATGTTCATCGGCTCGACGCTGCAGATCGACCTGGAGGGCCATTCCTCGACCGTCACGACGTCGCGCATCGCCGGGTTTGGCGGCGCGCCGAACATGGGCAGCGACGCGCGCGGGCGCCGGCATCCCTCGGCCGCATGGCTGCAGGCCGGGCGGGAAGCCGATCCCGACGGGGCGCCGGCCCTCAGGCGCGGCCGCAAGCTGGTGGTGCAGATTGGCGAGACGTTCGGCGAGAAGAACGTGCCGCTCTTCGTCGAGCGGCTCGATGCCCTGGCGCTCGCCGAGAAGCTCGACCTCGCGCTCGCCCCGGTCATGGTCTACGCCGACGATGTGACGCACATCGTCACCGAGGAGGGCATCGCCAATCTGCTGCTGTGCCGGAGCCGCGACGAGCGCGAGCAGGCGATCCGGGGCGTAGCGGGCTATACTGACGTCGGGCGTGGACGCGACGCCGGGCTGGTGCGCCGCCTGCGCGAGCGCGGGGTGATCCGGCGGCCCGAAGACCTCGGCATCGATCCGCTCGACGCCGACCGGAGCCTGTTGGCGGCGCGGTCGATCAAGGATCTGGTCCACTGGTCGGGCGGGCTCTATCGTCCGCCCGCCCAGTTCCGCAATTGGTGAGGGAGAGGCCGCATGGAGCGCCTGAGCTTTTCGCACAAGGCTGAGCGGAGCGCGGGGGGCCGCAGGCCAATGGCCATCGTCGGGGTTGTGGCCTCCGGCAATCTCGAAGTGCTGGTCGAGCGCGTCCTGCCTGGCACGGACTGCGTGGTCGAGATCGCCACCACGGCGCACGGCTTCGGCGAGGTCTGGCGGGCCGTCGTCGCCGATTTCGTCGAACGGCGCTCGCCCGGCGGCTTGAAGTTCTCGGTCAACGACGGTGGCGCGCGTCCCGATACCGTGGCGCTGCGGCTCGCGCAGGGCGCCCGCTCGATCGAGACGGATGCGCCGTGACCGAGGCCGCCGCCCGCCCGCCCGGACCGCCGCTCGCCAGCGACCCCTCGCTGATCAGCTGGTACGAGGCCACCGCGCGACAGCGCCTCGCCGCGCTGCTCGACCCGCAATCCTTTGTTGAATTTGTCGGGCCGGAACAGCGCGAGGTCAGCCCGCATCTGCCGATCTTCGACCTTCCCGAACAGTTCGACGACGGGATGATCGTGGGACGCGGCCGGCTCGAGGATCGGCCGGTCCTCGTCGCGGCCCAGGAGGGCCGCTTCATGGGGGGCGCTTTCGGAGAGGTGCATGGCGCCAAGCTGACGGGCCTGTTGCGAGCCGCCCGCCAGATCGCGGAGGCGACGGTTCTGATCCTGTTCGACACGGGCGGCGTCCGCCTGCAGGAAGCCAATGCGGGCGAACTCGCGATCGCGGAGATCATGCGGGCGATGATCGAGGCGCGCTACGCCGGCGCGCGGGTGATCGGCCTCGTGGGCGGACGGGCGGGATGCTATGGCGGCGGCGGCCTCATCGCGGGCTGCTGCTCGGTCCTGGTCGTGTCCGAGCAGGGTCGCATCAGCGTTTCGGGCCCGGAGGTGATCGAGACCAACAGAGGCGTCGAGGAATTCGATGCCCGCGACCGCGCCCTGGTGTGGCGCACCATGGGCGGCAAGCACCGGTGGCTGCTCGGGGGAGCCGACCTCTTTGCCGGCGACACGGTCGAGAGCTTCAGGGCCGCCGCGATCGAAGCGGTCGGGCAGGCCGCACCGTTCGGCCTGGAGGTTCTCGCGGCCGAACAGGCGCGGCTGGAGGAGCGGCTCACCCGGTTCGGGTCCTGCACGGACGCGACCGAGGTCTGGGCCGCCCTCGGCGTCGAGCGGCCGGAGGCGGTGCCGGCCATGGTCACGGAGAGTTTCAGAGCCCTCGCGGTTGCCAAGCAGGAGACGCCCCGTGGGGCTCGATGACATCCTCGCCTCCCTCTTTCCCGTCGGCCATGCGGTAGCGGTCGGCGACGACGGCCTGATCCTCGGCTCGGGCTTCTTCGCGGCGGGGCGCCGGGCCGAGGTGGTGGGAGTGGCGGGACGGACGGCGCTCGGGGTCGAGGGCGCGCTGGCACTCGCCGGCCGTGTGCTGGAGATCCTGCGTCGCCCGCCGGACGGGCCGATCCTGGTGCTGGTCGACAGCGACAGCCAGCGGATGAGCAAGCGCGACGAACTGCTCGGCCTCAACGAGTTCCTGGCGCATCTCGCCAAGGCCCTGATCCTGGCCGACCTGAAAGGCGTTCCCACGGTCGGCCTCCTCTACGGCCACACGGCCGCGGGCGCCTTCATCGCCACCGCACTGGCGACCCGCGTCCTCGCGGCCTTGCCCGGTGCCGAGCCGGAGGTGATGGACCTGCCGTCCATGGCGCGCATCACCAAGCTGCCGCTCGAGGTCCTGCAGGAGAAGGCGCGCGGCACGCCTGTCTTCGCGCCGGGGCTCGACAACCTGGCCCGGACCGGGGCCGTGCATCGGACCTGGAACCCCTCGGAAAGCCTGTCGGCGCAGCTGCAGGCCCTGCTGACGCAGCTCGGTCCGGACGGCGACCAGCGCGACATTCTCGGCCGCGAGCGGAACGGCCGCCCCAAGGCGGCCGAGATCGCCCGCCGGGTCGAGGCGCTGGCCCGGGCGCATGATTGAGCAGCTCCGCCGGCACGACCTCGTCTATGTCGACCCGGCCGCCTGGGGAGCCATGCTGGGCGTCCGCCCCGCGTTGCGGACCATCGATCTCGTCTGCGAATGGGCCGAGGCCGGTCGTCCCCTGGTCGTCCGGCGACGGAGCGCCTGCGATCCAGCCGGGCAGGTCGCGCTCGGCCTGCCGCTGCCGCCTGCACTCGGCAAGCAGCGCGTGGCCGTGTCGCTTGCGCCCGACGGCATCCTGTCCACCGGGCGCTTCCCCACCCTGCGCGCCGCGCAGGCGGCGGCCCCGGTTCCCTGGCGTGCGACGATGGCGGCCCTGCTGGATCTCGCGGCGGAGGTCGGGGCGGAGCCGCTCGTCTTTGGCAGCCTCGCCTGGTCGATGCTCACGCGGCTCGATTATCTCGCCCCGACCTCCGACCTCGATTTGCTCTGGCCGATGACGGCAGGGGTGCACGCGCCCGCCCTGGTCGAGGGGCTCGCCCGCATCGCTGCCCAGGCACCCGTACGCGTCGACGGTGAGATCCTGAACGGCGAGGGGTGCGGCGTGCAATGGCGTGAATTGCTGTCGGGTGGAGCGGAGGTGCTGGCGAAGGGATTGTCGTCCGTCGCCCTCGTGCCGTCCGATGCGTTTCTCCGTTCGAGGGTTGCCGCATGAACGTGCCGCTTCGCGTGGCCTCGCCGTGGGTCGCCGGACGCGGGATCGGCGCCCGGATCGGCGCGGCCGCTGCGCAAGCGCTGAGCCTCGAACTCGACACGTCGCTCAAGCCCGGTCTCGTCAGCCCCCTCGACCATGGCAGCCACCACGACATGGACGCGGCCACGCTGCTCCGGAGCATCGCGGCCGTGGAGCCGTTCCTGGCCGACCTCGCCGAGGCCGGCGCGGCCGGGGCCGACCTGCCCGCCTTGCGCCGGATCGGCCTCGCAGCGGAAATCGCGATGCTACGCGCCACCGGTGGCGTGAACACGCACCGGGGCGCGATCTTCGGTCTGGGACTGCTCTGCGCCGCCTGCGGGGCCGCCGCGACGGGGCTGGAACCGCCGGCCGCTCGCCTCGGCGACATCGTGCGCCGGCGCTGGGGCGCCGCCTTGCGCGGGACGCCTGCCGGGGCCACGAGCCATGGCGCCGCAGCCGCCCGGCGTTTCGGAGCGGGTGGCGCCCGGCTCGAAGCCGCGGCCGGCTTTCCTCATCTCTACGACGTTGGCTTGCCGGCGCTCAACGCGGGCCTGGTCTTGAGCGGCGGCGATGCGGAGGCGGCCCGCGTTCAGGCCTGCTTCGCGCTGGTCGCCGTGCTCTGCGACACCAACCTGCTGCATCGCGGCGGCCTGGAAGGACTGGCGCTCGCGCGGCGGGAGGCCCGGCGCTTTCTCGAGCGCGGCGGCGTCGGCGCGGCGGGGTGGCGGGACCGGGCAGCCCAGGTCCATCGCGCTTTCGTGGCGCGCCGTCTCAGCCCCGGCGGATCCGCCGACCTGCTGGCCATGTCCCTTTTCGTGCAGTCGGTCGAGGGCCGGCTGCCGGTCGTGTCGTGACCCTCGCTCTCCTGTGCTCGGGCCAGGGTCGCCAGCATGCCGCCATGTTCGCGCTCACGGGAGCGGCCCCGGACGCCGCGCCCGTCTTCGCGTCGGCCACGGCGGCCCTCGACGGGCAGGATCCGAGAGACCTCCTCCGCCGCGGCCCGGAGACCATGGAGGCCAATCGGTCCGGCCAGATCCTGTGCTGCACCCAGGCCCTGGCCGCCTGGGCGGTGCTCGCGCCCTTGTTCGAGGGAAACCTGACGATTGCCGGCTACAGCGTCGGCGAACTCGCCGCCTGGGGATGCGCAGGGCTTTTGTCGTTCGACGCCACGCTCCGTCTCGCCCGCCGGCGCGCCGACGCCATGGACCGGGCCGCGGGGCCGGGCTGCGGGCTCGCCTTCGTGCGCGGGCTGCGGCGCACGGTCGTCGATGCGCTTTGCACCCGCTTCGACGCGGCGGTCGCGATCGTCAATCCCGGGGACAGCTATGTGCTCGGAGGCGAGCGGCAGAGCCTGCAAGCCCTTTGCGAAGAGGCGGGCCTGCAGGGAGCGACCCGCGTGGGGCTGCTTCCCGTACACGTCCCCTCCCACACCCCGCGGCTGGCCGCGGCAGCGGTCGAGTTCTGGGGGGCACTCGAGGCAGAGCGCCTGGGCGCGCTCCGGCCTGACACGGAGCTTCTCTGCGGCATCGACGCTGGCCGTGTCCTTGACCGCGACGTCGGAACAGAAAAGCTTGCGGCCCAGATTGCCCAAACCGTCCTTTGGGCCGATTGCCTCTCGTCCTGCATCGAGGCAGGGTCGACCGTGTTTCTCGAACTTGGGCCAGGACGAAGCCTTGCCGAGATGGTCGTCAGTACTTACCGGGG
>CAXTVD010000070.1:0-455 GCA_964247575.1 uncultured Lichenihabitans sp. | reverse complement strand
GGGTGTGCAGGCGCGCAGCCTGGACGAGTTTCGGACGCTTGTCGGTGTTCGCTCATGGCTGCAGGGAGCGTTGAGCCGGTAAGTCGGGATGCGGATCGGGAGAACCGGCGCAACTGCGTCGTGCCCGGCACGACCGCGATCGGCATGTGTAGACTGTCGCGTCGCTGATCCGGGCTTGCGGTCGATGTCCGTCGCCGGCGGTCGTGGCTCATGCGCCTTTAGGTAGCCGACGATCTGATCCTTGCTGAACCGGCTTTCTGCAGCGTCCATTTCCGGTCGGCTGATCCTGACTTGAGATCGGCACATGGCAGAGGGAAAGGTCACACGTCACCTGGATCGGTGCAGAAGCGTTCGTGACGCCTTGGTACAAACGCAAGAGCCTGCTGCGGTGTAGGTTGCGTTTCCTTTGCTTCGAACGAAGAAAGCCCCCGCTGCTTTCGCGTGGGGGGCTTTTG
>CAXTVD010000069.1:0-15233 GCA_964247575.1 uncultured Lichenihabitans sp. | reverse complement strand
GGAGAAGGCGCTTCTCTCCGCCATTCTGGAGAAAGTGAACGGCCTGTTTCAAGGCGACGTGACGGACACCGACCAGCTTGTCTACGTGAACAACGTGCTCAAGGGTAAGCTCCTGGATAACGAGACGCTTGCCGAGCAGGCCGCTAACAATTCCAAGCAGCAATTTGCCAGCTCTCCAGACCTGCCTAAGGCGCTCTTCAATGCGATCATCGACGCTTTCGACGCGCATCAGACCATGAGCAAGCAGGCGCTCGACTCCCTCTCCGTGCGAGACGGGCTGAAAGACGCGCTATTAGGTCCGGGGCACCTTTACGAGCTGCTGAAGGCCCGCCACTCAGCGAGTGTGAAGAGCGGCCCCTAGGCTCTAAAGGCCGGCGCAGACCCATGAACTGTTGGGGTGCGGCAATCTGTCCATAATGGACCGCGTGAACATGAGATCGCGCGGGCACCGCCTGGGAATGTTGGTATGATTGTTGGTACGTGGTGGAATGTCATTTCAACATATGATGACATTTCAATGTGTTAAGTCGGGTGATTGGACGCCTCTCCAGGGCACCACCATTTCTTGGTGGTTTGGCAAGAAGTTGCTGGTCGATCAGGGTATCTGGGATACCCGATTTAACACATGGCCCTTCCACGCCTCGGCCTTTCGCTCACAAGAACGGTAACGTTTCTTCAACGTCCGTTTGCCAACGGATTTGCCGGCAGGCCTGAAGGGTACGACGGTTGTTCTGCCGGTCGGCGAGGAGAGCGTCGAAACGGTGCTGACCGACAAGTCCTCTGCAGTCTCCGGACCACGGATCCCCACGCTCGCCAAGGAGCGCTTCACTCTGGCCTATGGGGCGTTTGCCAGGCAGCTCGACGCCATGTTCGATCTCGCGATCGACTGCAAGCTGCGCGGTCAAGATTAAGATCAGCGATCTCGCGATCGGCGACGGGATCCGAGCGCGCCATCGTCGTTCAGCAGAAGACCGGTCGACCTGTCCAGTTCGAGCTGCTCGATAGTGCCCGGAGCAGCATCCTGGATTGGCTGGAGCGGCGCGGCGGCACGCTGGATGATTTCGTCTTCCCGAGCCGGATCAACCATGCCCTTCACATCAGCAACCGCCATTATGCCCGACTGGTCGATGAATAGGTGACGGGCATCGGCCTGCGACGCGAGGACTACGGCACCCCTTCGCTCCGGCGAACCAAGGCCGCCATGGTCTATCAGCAGCTGGGAGAGCTGCGTGCCGTTCAGATCCTGACCTTCGGTTTTGAGGGCCCCACTTCGATCGGGTGGCGATCGGGCTTGACGTGATCCCTGAAATCCCCTCCAGGCGGGGCTCGAGTTCCGCCCATGAAGGGATGGGGAACCCTCAATCGTGACGGAGCTGGTGCACCCCGACCGCCAGCCATCAGCGGAGTTGGTGCTTGAACACAGAAGCTGACGAGGCGGACTGGGAAGCGATGGTCGCCGATCTCAGCGAAGGCGTGATCCTCATCAGGCCCGACGGCCGGATCACCTACGCCAACAATGCGGCTCTAGCCATGCACGGCGCTCGCCGACCTGAGGACCTCGGCGGATCCATCGAGGGTTTCCGCTCACGATACGTCGTTCGAGACAGCCATCGCCACCCGCTGGACCCAGCCGAAGATCCCATGGCGCGCGCGGCGCGCGGCGAGTCCTTCGCCGACATGGTGGTTCGGGTCGCCAAGGTCGGCCACCCGCAACCTGAGTGGATCTTCAGGGTGCGAAGTCTCATCGATCGCAACGGGGAACAGGGCCGCAGCCACTCGGGCCTGCTGATCAGGAACGACACCGAACTGGTCGAAGCCGAGCAGCGGTTCGAGCGTATGTTCCGGGCCAACCCGGCCCCCGCCGCGATCTGTCGGCTTGCCGACCTGCGGTTCTGCCGGGTTAACGAAGGCTTTCTTGAGCTGACCGGGTTCAAGGAAAAGGATGTGATCGGCCGTTCGGTCTACGAGATCGACGTGCTTAAGGATGCCGAGCAGCGCGCGACGGCCATCGAGCAACTCCATGCAGGGCAGACGATAAAGCAGAGAGAGGCCTGCCTCGACGTGCCGGCCGACGCCGAGAAGTGGGTCATCGTGGCGGGCCACCCGATCGAGATGCCGGGCGACACGCGTTGCATGCTGTTCACCTTCGCGGACCTGGAAGCCCGGCGGAAGGCGGAGATCGCACTCAGACAGAGCGAGGAGCGTTTCGCCAAGGCATTCCAACTCACTCCGGTGCCAACCCTGATCGGCAAGCGCGAGGGCCTTGCGATCGCGGGGCTGAACGATGCGTTCGCCCAGACTTTCGGTCATCACCTCGACGACTGCCTTGGCAAGACTCCCGCTGCGATCGGGCTATGGGTCGACCTCAAGGCGGAACGCCGGTTCGAGCGCGAGCTGAAGCGCTCCGGCACGGTGCGGAACTTCGACGGATGCCTGCGCACCAAGGACGGAGCCGACCTCGACTGCCTGATCTCCGCCGAGATCGTGAGGATCGACGGAGACGCCTGCGTGCTCTGCACGATGCAGGACATCACCGAGCGTCGCCGGTCCGAGAAGGACCTGATCGCCGCTATCGAGGCGGCGATGTCGGATGCATCCTGGTTCACCCGTGGCGTGCTCGACAAGCTCGCGGCGCTGCGCCAGCCCCAGCCGGTCGGAGAGCCCCTGCATGACGGGACCCCGCTCACGCGACGCGAACGCGAGGTCTTGAAGCGCGTCGGCCGCGGCTCGACCGACAAGGAGATCGCCGAGGAGCTCGCCTTGTCGCAGAACACCGTACGCAACCACGTGGCTTCCCTGCACCGGAAGCTGGGAGTGAAGCGGCGCAGCGCCGTCGTGGTCTGGGCGCGCGAACGGGGGTTGGTGGACGGTCCAGACCCAAAACGGTCGCAAAGGCCCCGAAAACCAGTAAAGACGAACCATTAAAGCTGGTACGTTTCGACCAGGAATTTTTCTACGGAACTATAGCTTCCGCCGGCGCTTCTAGGGGCGTCGAGCAGCCCGGGGGACGGGGTGCCTGACGGCGAGGGGCGACAGGGTGGCTAGGCCAACGAAGGACGTCGACGCGGGACAGGGGAACGGCTTGGCTGGTCCTGACGCTGCGTCTTCGCTGGCGGCCACCCTGGGCTCCGCGCTTCGCTCGAACGTGGCGACCTCTCCGAAACGCTGGACGTGTTCGAAGGGACGCTGAGCTTGGCCGGGCGCCAGGTCAGAACCGATGAATCGCCACCCTTTCGGCTGAACGATCACCAATCCGCAGCCCAGTACCAACGATAAGGACAACAAAATGAAATCGATCGCCATGATGGTCTTGCTTGGATCGGCCCTCGTCACGACGCAGGCCGAGGCGAGAGGCTGCATCAAGGGTGCGCTCGTTGGCGGCGTCGCCGGTCATTTCGCGCATCACGGCCTGTTGGGCGCCGCCGCAGGCTGTGCCTACGGCGTCCACCGCTCGCACCAGCAGCAACGAATGCAGATGCAGCAAGAGGACCCGTCGCAGGGCCAGCCCCAAGCACAGCCGTCGAACATGTAGCTGCCCGGGCCGGCCCGAAGTCGTCGGGCCCCCTCGGCGTCGATGTTCGACACGTTCAAACAGCTCAGGAGTTCTCGCCATGAAGATCGCGACCCTTGTCCTTGCCACGGGCCTGCTCGCCACAACCGCCTCCGCTCAGACGGCCACGTCCACGGCAGCGCCTCCTCAGACCGGCGACAGCAATCAGGCCGTCGCCACCACCGGCGCAAACGCCATTCAGCCGGCGAAGGGCGCCAGTTCGTTCACCGAGGGCCAAGCTCGATCGAGGATCGAGAAGGAGGGCTTCTCAAAGGTGGCGGACCTCAAGAAGGACGGCGACGGAGTCTGGCGGGGCACCGGCATGAAGGGCAACGCCAGTGTCGGGGTCTGGCTCGATTACAAGGGCAATATCGGCCAGCAGTGACGGTCGCCTCACGCCATCCATCAAATCAGAGAGACTCATCATGCGAATGATCGCCCATAGCTACGACTCCTATGACCAGGCCGTGCGCGCCGTGAAGGCGCTTGAAACGGCCGGTGTGCCACATGACGACATCAGCTTGGTGTCGGGCGACAAGGACCGAAACGTCGCAACGACGGTCGCCGGCGACACTCCTGAGAACACCGGAGCCGGCACGGGTGCCACGGCGGGCACGGTCCTGGGCGGCGGCGCGGGACTCCTGGCGGGCCTGGGCCTGCTCGCGATCCCTGGTGTCGGCCCAGTCGTCGCCGCGGGCTGGCTGGTCGCCACCCTGACGGGTGCCGGTCTCGGCGCGGCGGCGGGTGGTCTGCTGGGGTCGCTGACGGGTGCTGGCATCGATGAGGCTGATGCCAAGACGTATGCCGAGCATGTCGGTCGGGGCGGCACGCTCGTGACCGTCCGCGCCGAAGACGCCCTCGCCGCAAAGGTCGAAGACATCCTGGAGCATGGCGAGCCGCGCGCCACGACCATGAGCACGGCGGCGAGGGAGGCTGCCACTCCGGTGAGGGCTGTGGCCGCGGCCGGCGCGAGCGTCGCTGGAGCGGCCGCCGACAAGATCGAGGTCGTCAAGGAAGACCTCAGGGTCGGCAAGCGCGCCGTTGAACAGGGTGGCGTGAGGGTCACGTCCCACGTCATCGAAACTCCCGTCGAGGAACAGGTGCGCCTGCATGAGGAGCGGGTGTCGGTCGACCGTCGTCCGATCAACCGTCCTCTGACGGGGGCCGCGGCGGACGCATTCCGTGACCGGACGATCTCCGCCACGGCCATGTCTGAGCAGGCCATCGTGAGCAAGGAGGCTCGCGTCGTCGAAGAGATCGGCTTGCGTAAGGAAGCCGCCGATCGCGTCGAAACGGTAAGGGACACCGTTCGCGAGACGAAGGTGGATGTGGAACGGGAGCCGGGCACGTTCGGAGCGTCGCGGTCCACGGCCGACGCGACAGGGAAGCCTGGCCCGGTGCGTGACAATGCGGCGACCCGCGCCGTCGACAACACGCTCGGGACCAATGTCAGCGGCGACAACCCGGACCGCAAGGTCTGATCGACGCGCAGTCTGAGGGGAGGAGGCGGCCCCGCCTCTTCCTCCCCCAACAGGTGCAGCGGTGAGGTGCGGCCAATGACAACCAGAACCCTGATCGCCGGCGTGCTGTTGATATGCGTTCTCCTGGGAGCCGTCGGCTATGCCAGCCTGAAGGCAACCGAACAAGCCGCCGTCGCGGAGCTCCTGCCGGACTAGCGGACAAAGGAGTGTGGAATGACTCCGTTCGAGCAGTGCCTCAGCTCTCTCGTGGAGCTCGCGGCAACCGACGACCCCAAAGGTCTGGTCTTCGTCGATCGTTGCGTGAGCGCTTACCTGGCTTCTCCGGAAGGCCCGAAAAGCTTGGTCCATCCCTGCGACGACCTTGCCGAAGCCCTCATGAAACGGGCTCCTGATACGGAACTCAAGGGTCACATCTTGGATCGATTGTTCCAAGTAGAAACAGAGCCAGACATTTAGAACTCGTCAGCACATCTCGCGCGATACTCTCGACTTCCCCGCCGCGGGCGAGAGACGCGCTGCTGGTCGGCCCCGTCAGGGTGGGGCGTCGGCGGATCCGGCGGCGCGGGTCGCCCCGCTGCCTGCCGCCCGGGTGGCGTTGACCCGCGCGGCCTCGGCGTCAGACGCGCAACGCGCCGCCCTGGGCCACCACGCGGCCCCGCTTGATGACGCAGCGCGAGCGGGGACGATCGAGAACGGCTTCGGCCACCGATGCCGCGGGAATCAGCACCAGATCAGCGACCTTTCCGGGCGCAAGCCCGTAGCTCTCCAGCCCCAGCACGCCGGCCGCCAGAGTCGTCGCCATGGCGAAGCCGTGCGCGAGGTCCTCGTTCACGAAGAAGCCCTGCCGGTAGCCGATCACCGCCGCCCGGTCGAGCATGTCCCCGTCGCCGTAGGGCCACCAGGCATCGCGAATGTTGTCGGACCCGGCGAAGACCGTGACGCCCGCCGCGGCGAGGCGCAGCACGGGCGGCATCGGGCCCGTCCCTGGCGCGTTGGTCATGATCGCGACGCCCGCGCGGGCCAACGCCTCGGCGGTACGGTCAAAGTCGGCATCGTCGATCGCGCCGAGCGCATAGGCATGGCTGACAGCGACTCGGCCCTGCAGTCCGGCGGCCGCCGTGCGCGCCGCGATGTCGCGCAGCTCGTAAGCTCCGAGCGGACCGGGATCGTGCAGGTGGATGTCGATGCCCGCGCCCCGCCGCTCCGCGATGCCGAACACCACGTCGAGGTGGCCGCCCATATCGCCGTCGATCCCGGCCGGGTCCAGCCCGCCCACGAGATCGGCGCCCGCCCCCAGGGCGGCATCGAGCAGGTCTGCCGTGCCGGGATCGCGCAGGATGCCGCTTTGCGGGAAGGCGACGACCTGCATGTCGACGAGGTGGCGATAGCGCGCCTTCAGCCGCAGGACCGACTCGAGCCCGGCGAGGCCGAGATCCGTGTCGATGTCGACATGGGTGCGCAGCGCACCCGTCCCGAAGGCGGCGATCTGCTCGATCAGCAGGCCGCCGCGAGCCTCGACCGAAAGCGGCAGGTCCTTGCGGAGCGCCTTCTCCGCCAGGATGCGATCCGCGACCGTCGCACCCGGGCGGTGCGGGATCAGCGGCAGGCCGAGCAGCGTCTTGTCGAGGTGGATGTGCCCGTCGACGAAGCACGGCGACAGCAGGCCGTCGGCGCAGTCCAGCGTCTGCGCGCCCTCCGGCCCGGCCGACCCGGTCTCGCGGATGGCGGCGATCCGCTCGCCCGCAATGTCGACGTCCACCCGCCGGCCGTCCGTCAGCTTGGCCTCGCGGAGGGTCAGGGTCACGGGCAGGCCGGTGCTCAATCGATCAGTCCCATCCTGCGAGCCGCGACGACGCGGTAGAGCGGGTCGCCGTAGACCTTCTCCTCCTCGCTCGCCGAGAAGACGAGGCTGATGTCGTGCTCGTCGTCGGAGGCGACCGCGCGGGCCATGATGGTGGGCCAGTCCGGACAGGGCCGGTTTCGCCACGCCTCCAGCGCCTCGGGCGACGGCAGCGAGGGAAAGCCGATGCTCGGTACGAGCGCCGCGACGGCCTGCCAGAAGCAGCGCATCAGCAGCGGTTCGTCGCAGACGGCGGAGACGAGCCGCACCCAGTGCGCGCCGGTCACGGCATGAAGCGCCGCGAAATCCATGGTGGCCGCGTAGAGGGCGAGCGAGGTCGCGGCAACCCGGCCCGGCGTGGCCGCGTCGAGGGCGAGCCAATCGACGACGCCGGCAAAAGCGGGGTCGGCGGCCGTGGCCCGGATGGCGTGCCAGAGATGATCGTAGGACGGCAGCTCGCGCAGGCTCGGGATCGCCGCAACCCGAGCCAGCACGTCGCCGGGATCGTTCGTCCGGGGGGCTGCGCCGGTCGCGGGCGGCAGCGGCAGGTAGCAGCAGGCCCAGTAGCCGAGCGCGGCCCCCACCTCGGCGGGGTCCGCGCGGAGCACGCCGTAGGCGAGGCGCATCAGCGGGTGCAGCGCGCTGCCGGCGACCCCGGGCGCCAGAGCCGGCAGGTACGCGGAGACGGCCCCGCCGATGCCCAGCCGCGCCACCTCGGCCGTGAAGAACCGACGGGCATCGTTCTCGCGCGTCCGATCGCCCAGGGCGGTCGCCCAATTCCCGCGGCCAAGGGGCTCGACCGGCGCGGGCGTCGCGACGAGACCCATGGCGTCGCGATACTGGGCGGCATAGGCGCCGAGCCTCTGGTCGCTTGCCCCCATCCGGTCGAGCGCGACCAGGATCATCGGGAGGTGATTGGCGAGGACGTCGGGAAACTCTGCGCTGTCGGCTCTCCCTTCCGCGAGGAGAGCGTCGAGGCCGGGCGCGCGAGGATGGGGGTTGCGAAGCGGCGAGGCGGACATGGGCGTTCCGTTCGACGGGGACCCCGGCACGTCGGACCGGGCCACGGCAGGATGGCCGCCCCGTTGGGCTCCCGCAAGCCCTCGTTTGAATGCGGGCCTCGGCCGATCCGGCAACGCCGCCGACGATCCGCCCGGATCGGGAGCCGCCTCCCCTCGCCTTGCACACGGCTTAGCCCTGTGGTGCAACGGGGCACGGCTCTCGACCGCCGCCCAGGGGTGTTGGCACGTGGCGACGATCACCTTCGAGAACGTGACCAAGCGGCACGACAACGGCCAGGTCGCCTTGTCGGCTCTCGATCTGCCCGTGGAGCAGGGCGAGTTCCTGATCCTGGTCGGGCCGTCCGGTTGCGGGAAATCGACGGCACTACGGATCGTGGCGGGGCTCGACCGTCCCACGAGCGGCCAGATCCTGATCGACGGCAAGGTGGCGACCGAGGCGTCCCCTCGCGACCGCAACATCGCAATGGTCTTCCAGTCCTACGCGCTCTATCCGCATCTGACGGTCGCCCGCAACATCGCGTTCGGACTGCTGGTCCGCGGCGAAGCGCCCGCCGCGATCGACCGCAAGGTGCGCGAGGTCGCCGCGACCCTGGAACTGACCGACTATCTCGGCCGCAAGCCGGCCCAGCTCTCGGGCGGCCAGCGGCAGCGCGTGGCGATGGCGCGGGCGTTGGTCCGCTCCCCCAACGCGTTGCTGATGGACGAGCCGCTGTCGAACCTCGACGCTCGCTTGCGCAGTCAGATGCGGGCGGAGATCACGGCTCTCCAGCGCCGAACCGGCATCACGACGATCTACGTGACCCACGACCAGATCGAGGCGATGACGATGGGAACACGGGTTGCGGTGCTGAACCGTGGCGTGCTCCAGCAGGTTGGCACGCCGCGTGCACTCTATGACACCCCGGTCAACCGCTTCGTCGCGGGCTTCATCGGCTCGCCGGCGATGAACTTTCTCGCGGCGCACGTCGATCGGGATCGCGGAGGGGCATGGGGTCTGCGGCTTGGTGGCCACATGATGGCGATGGGTGACGGAGGGTCTGCGGGGGCGGCGGCGATGGCGGGACGGATCGGGCAGCCGGTGGTGGTCGGCCTGCGGCCCGAGGTTTTCAGTCCCGTGGCCGCGAGCGATCCCACGGCGCTACACGGCACCGTCCGTTTCGTCGAGGACCTTGGGGCGACGACCCTGGTCGCGGTCGATCTGGAGGGCGGGGCGCTTCTTGGCGGCTCGCTTGGGGAGGACGAGTTCGCGGCCACGCGACGACCGCTGGCGGTCATGCTCGATCGGGAACAGACGTTTCGGCCGGGCGAGACGATCCACTTGTCCGTCGACACCCGCCGCCTTCACCTGTTCGAGCCCGGAACGGGTGTGGCGCTCCGCATCTGAAGCCTAGTTCACCCCCCGTACCACGCCCCCGATGAAATAGCGGTTGAGCAGCAGGACCATCAGCACGATCGGGACGGTGGCGACATGGGCGAGCGCGCCGAGCGTTCCCCAGCTGATGTCGTAGGTGCCATAGGCCGTGACCAGGGCGACCGACAGCGGCTTGCTGTCGAGCCGGGTCAGGAAACTCGCATAGAGGAAGTCGTTCCAGGAGAACAGGAGGCAGAACAGGGCGCTGGCCACCAGCCCCGACCGGGCGCAGGGCAGTTCCACGCGGATGAACGCCCCCCAGAGCGTACAGCCGTCGGTGAGAGCTGCCTCGTTCAGCTCCGGGGGAAGGGCCCGAAAATAGGAGAACATCATCCAGGTCACGAAGGCGCAGTTCAGCACCGTGTCGATCAGGATGACGGAGGCCGTCGTGCCCAGCAGCCCGATGTCGCGCATGAAGAGATAGAAGGGCAGCAGGGTCGCGACCGCCGGAACGGTTCGTATACCCAGGAAGACATAGGCGAGCCCCTGCGCCCATCGGGATGTCGACCGCGCCAGCGCGTAGCCGCAGGGAGCGCCGATGAGCAGCGACAGCACCGCCGATCCGAGGCTGATCGTCAGGCTCGCCCGCAGCAAGGAGAGGAGGTCGTAGAGCGCGCCGATCCTGCGGAAGTTGTCGAGCGTCGGCGTGAACAGCCAGGTCGGCGGCGAGGTGAAGAGGACGGCTGCAGGCTTGTAGGCGGTCACGACGAGCCAGGCTGCCGGTGCCAGGAACAAAGCGGTGATCAGGCCGAGCGCCAGCCGTTCGAGCGCCGTGCCGAGGGCTCGGGTCACCGGCGGTCAGGCGCCACGCGCGGCCCGGTCGGCGCGCCGGATCAACAGCATGGCCAAGCTCGCGAGGAAAACGAGGCAGAGGATCATGATGTTGCCGATCGCCGAGGCCGAGCCGATGTCGAAGAACTGCAGGCCGCGCTTCACGGCCAGCAGCATCAGGGTGTCCGTGGCTCCCCCCGGACCCCCGCCGGTGGTGACGTAAACCGAGTCGAACACCCGGAAGGCATCCATCGTGCGGAGGACAAGGGCGAGGAACACGACAGGGAGCAGGAGCGGGAGGATGATGAGCCGGAACCGCTGCACCGCCGTCGCCCCGTCCGCCAGCGCGGCTTCGAGCACGTCGAGCGGCAGGGCCTTGAGGCCTGCGAGCAGGATGAGCGCCATGAGGGGCGTCCACTCCCACGCGTCCACGACGACCAGCGTCGCGAGGGCGGTGTGCGGCGCACCGAGCAGGCCGCGCGGATCGCTCACGCCCCAATGGGACAACCAATACCCGACCATGCCGTAATCGGGTTCGAGAAGCCCCTTGAAGATCAACCCGACCGCAATGGGAGTGATGGTGACAGGAACGAGAAGCAAAGCGAGACAGATCTGGTTGAACCGGCCGTCGCGCCATAGCAGCAGCGCGAGCCCGAGACCCGCCGTGATCTCCAGCGCGACCGCAGCGGCCGTGAACAGGAGAGTGTTGAGCAGGGCGCTGCGGACCGCCGTGTCGCCCAGCAGGGACACGTAGTTGTCGAGACCCACGAAGTGGCGGCGGGCCGGATGGATCAGACTGTAGTCGAAGAGGCTGTACCACATGCCTTGCAGGACCGGCCAGACGCCGATCGCCAGCACATAGACCAGCGCCGGCGTCCCGAGCGCCGCGAGGAACACCCTGCGGCGGGTCTCGAACGGCAGGCCCGGCGCGAGCGCCGGACCGCTCAAAACAGCTTCTCGGCCTTGGCCTGGACCTCATCCAGCGCGGATTTGGGGTCCTGATTGCCGACTAGGACAGCATTGACCGCCGTGCCGAGCAGATCCTGGATTTCGGGATATTGCGGAATGCGGGGACGGTAATCGCCGTCGCCGTGCTCGAAGGTTGTCGCGATCACGGGCAGGAAGGGGAATTTCGCGAGCAGATCCTTGTCGGTCATCTCGCTGCGGCGAAGAAAGCTGCCGGCTCCCTCCATGTTGAAGTCCTTGTGGATGGCCGGGCTTGTGAGCCACTTGATGAAGGCCCAGGCGGCCTCCTTTTTCGGCGCGTCGATGTCGGCGTTGATCGCCATGCCCCAGCCGCCCACGCCGTAGCGGGGCGACAGGTTGGCGGCGGCCGGGGCAGCCTCGATGGCGACGGTCTCGACGACCTTGGACTGTGCGGGATTGTAATAGCCGGGCGCCCCGACCGACCAGGTCTCCATGTTCGCGACCGTTCCGTTGCGGAAACTCTGCTCGCGTCCGTCCCAGTCGTAATCGGCGGCTCCGGGCGGAGCGGCTTTGACGAAGAGGTTCTTGTAGACCGTCAAGCTGTCGATGTTTGCAGCGGAATTGATCGCGGGCTTGCCGGTCTTGTCCAGGATCGAGCCGCCCATCTGTGCATTATACTGCATCCAGTCCTGCGCGCCTGCCGGGCCAGTCTTGCCGTTCGCCACGAAACCGTAGACGTGCTGGCCCGGATCGTTCAGCCTGATCGCATCGGCGACCAGCTCCTGCATCGTGCGGGGTGGGGAGAGATGCGCGGCCTCGTAGAGGTCCTTGCGATAAGCGAGGACATTTGCGTAGCCGGCGAAGGGAAAGGCCATCTGCTTGCCGTCGAAGCCGCCCAGCGCATGCAGGAGAACGGGATAGATGTCGTCGGTCTTGATCTCGGCCGCATCCCGCTTGATCCAGTCCGTCAGGTCGACTGTATAGCCGTTCTCGGCAAAGGCTCCAGACCAGACGATATCCATCGTGACGAGGTCATAACCCTTCGTATGGCCGACGAAGTCTGCCGTCGTTTTGGTGAGCAGAGAGCCGTAGTCCATAATGTCGACCTTCACGACCGCCCCGGTCAGCGCCTCGAACCGGGGAGCCAGTTTGGCCAGCACCGGCGCGAACTGGTCGTTCTGGGATGCCAGGGACAGGGTGATCCCGGCATAGGGCTTGGATTGCGCAAAAGCTGTGGAGACGCTGCATAGCGCCGCAAAGGCGCAAAGGCCGCGCGCCCAGACTCTGTCGGTCATTCAACCCTCCTGGACCAAGACATCGACGATGGATCGCGGGATCACCACAGTCGATCCGGTGCAGCGCGACGCTTGCGCCTCCCCTCGATCTGCGCAGTATTTCCCTTGTCCGCCGTTCCTTCCACCGCCGAGATCCGCCATGGTTGCGCTTACGCTCGCCGCGGCGTCCTCCGCGTCGGACCTCGGCGAGCTTTTGCAAGAAGCGCGCCGCGACAGCTGCGCGCTTCCCTGACGATCGGCTGCCCCGCGCGCGATGGCGCGCCTCACGGGCACGCGAAACGAGGTAGGTTCATGACCAGACATGCCAGCCCGGGGCGATCGCAGCCGGAACCCGCTGCCACCCATCCGCTGGATCCGCTCAGTGCCGCCGAGATCCGGACGGCTGCCGGGATCATTCGGACGCATTACGGCTGGGGTGACGATCTCAGGGTCGAGACCATCGACGTCGCCGAGCCGGACAAGCCGGTCATTCGGGATCACGCGCCCGACCAGCCCTTCCGGCGGATCGCGCGTTACAACGCGTTCCGACGGGGACAGCTGGGCGTCTGGCAGGGCCGGATCGATCTTGCGGCCGGTGCGATCGTCAGCGAGCAGTTCCGCGAGGATGCCCGCGCCATGGTCGCGATCGAGGAGATCTTCGACATCGAGCGCGTGGTCAAGGCCGATCCGCGGTTCCAGGAGGCGCTGCGCCGTCGCGGCCTCCTGGCCGAACTCGATTTCATCTGTGTCGATCCCTGGACTGTCGGCGACTTCGGCCACGCGATCGAGCAGGGGCGGCGCGTCCTGAACTGCTTCATCTGGATGCGCACCTTCCCGCTCGACAACTACTATGCTCATCCGGTCGAGGGCCTGCATGCCCTGGTTGATCTCGCCGACCTCGCCGTGCTGCGGGTCGACGACCATTTCGCCGAGAGCGGCGCGTATATCCCGGTGCCGCGAACGCCGTTGAACTACGATGCCGCGATCCTGACCGCGTTCCGGGCGCCCTCCGCTCCGCTCGATGTCGTGCAGCCCGAGGGCCCGGGCTTCCGGGTCGAGGGGCGCCAAGTAATCTGGGAAAACTGGGATTTCCGCGTCGGCTTCAACGGCCGCGAAGGCCTCGTGCTGCACAGGATCGGCTATACGGTGGCGGGCCGGCGCCGGCCGATCGTCTACCGCGCCTCGATCGCCGAGATGGTGGTTCCCTACGGCACCCCGGAGCGCAGCCACTACCGCAAGAACGTCTTCGACAGCGGCGAGCTTGGCTTCGGTCGCATGGCGAACGCGCTCTCGCTCGGCTGCGATTGCCTCGGGGTGATTCACTACTTCGACGCCGTGGTGCCGGATGTCTTCGGCGAGCCGCGCACCATCGAGCGCTGCATCTGCCTGCATGAGGAAGATGCAGGCCTCGCCTGGAAACACTACGACATGCGCAGCCAGCGCACCGAGGTGCGCCGCGCCCGCAAGCTCGTCATCTCGTCGATCTCGACGATCGGAAACTACGAATACGCTTCCTACTGGTACCTGCATCAGGATGGCCGCATCGAGTTCGAAATGAAGGCGACGGGCATCATCAACACGGCTGCCTGCCACCCGGGCCAGCCCGGACGATACGGCACGGAGGTCGCGCCCGGGGTGGTCGGACACATCCACCAGCACATCTTCAGTGCGCGGCTCGACATGGAGGTGGACGGGCCCGACAACACGGTCGTCGAGTGCAACACGGTCGCGCCGCCGCCCGGTCCCGACAACCCCTATGGCAATGCCTTCTTCGTCGAGGAAAAGGTGCTGGCCTCGGAGCGCGAAGGGCGGCGGAACGTCGATCTCGGGACGATGCGCTACTGGAAAGTGATCAACCCAGGCGCTCGGAACTGGCTTGGCCAGCCCACGGGCTACAAGCTCGAAGCCAGGTCCCCCGTTCAACCCTACACCCACGGCGACAGCCCATCCGGTCGGCGATCAGGCTTCATCCAGCATCATCTGTGGGTCACCCCCTTCAGCGCCGAGGAACGGTATCCGGCGGGTGAGTTCGTGAACCAGTCCACCGGCTCGGACGGGCTGCCGGCCTGGACGGCCGCCGACCGGCCAATCGAGAACACCGACATCGTGCTCTGGCACAGTTTCGGCGTGCACCACGTGCCGCGGCCCGAAGACCATCCTGTGCAGCCCTGCGTCGTGTGCGGGTTCACCCTGATGCCCAACGGGTTCTTCGACCAGAACCCGGTGATCGACCTGCCGCCTTCGAAAAACGAGGCCAGCTGCTGCGCGCCATGAGGCTGACCTTGCACAAAGTCGTCGAGGGCGTCGCCCGCCTCAGGGGGTGAGCAGATCATCCATGCGGAGCGGCTCGGCTTCGACGGCGCCTGGGTGGCGCAGCATCGTTTCGATGGCGACGAGGGCGGCACGTGGTGTTCACGCTGCCGGCGCCGGTCGCGGCGATCGCCTTCGGCAACAAGGCGGTGGTCTACGACCTCCTGTTGCAAGCGGCCGCTGACACGCTCCTCGCCATCGCGCGCGATCAGATCACCCGCGCGCGGTTCAGGTGAAGGACAAGGGCGCCACTGTCCACTGTCTGAGGCCCCGACCATTGCGGGCGGGGTCCTTCCGGGCGTCCTTCGATCGAGCCGTCAGTATCTCGCGATCAGACCGATTCCCGCGACCATCAGCACCGCTCCCAGCATGCGCATCCCGCCGAGCGGGTGAACGTCGGTTCCGAACCAGCCGTACTTGTCGATCAGCAGCGACATGAGGATGTTGGCCGTGATCGTGAGCCCGGCGAAGGCACCGGCCCCGATCTTGTCCACGAACAGAAGCCCGGCCACAACCGCCAGGGCTCCGACCAGCCCTCCGAGCGGGGCCCACCACGGCATGCTTCCGATCCCTTCGGCCGTGGGCAGCGGACGAGGGAGGCAGAAGAACAGGACGGTCAGGAAAGCGATGATGGGCAGGAAGGACAC
>CAXTVD010000068.1:0-15426 GCA_964247575.1 uncultured Lichenihabitans sp. | reverse complement strand
TCGAGCGCGCTCGTCGCCTCGTCCAGGATCAGCAGCTTGGGATTGGTGATCAGCGCCCGGGCGATGGCCAGCCGCTGGCGCTGGCCGCCCGACAGATTGGGCGAGCCTTCGTAGATGTAGGTGTCGTAGCCGCGCGGCAGCTTGTCGATGAACTCCTCGGCGCCCGCGAGGCGCGCGGCCTGCACGATCTCGTCGAAGCTGGCGTCGCTCTTGGCCGCCGTGATGTTTTCGCGGATCGTGCCGGAAAACAGGAAGTTCTCCTGCAGCACGACGCCCAGGCTCGAGCGGAGATGATCGACGTCGTATTCGCGCACGTCCACGCCATCGATCTTGATCTGGCCCTGGTAGTCCGAATGAAGCCGCTGCAGCAGTCGCGTGATGGTGGTCTTGCCCGACCCGCTCCGCCCCATGATGCCCAGCGTCATCCCCGCGGGAACCTCGAACGACACGGAGCGCAGCGCAGGATTGACCGCGCCGCGGTACTTGAACCGCAGGTTCACGAATTCGACATGGCCCTGCAGCGGAACCCGCACGCCGTGCCCGGAGCGTCCCTCTTCCTCGGGCTGGTTCAGGAGTTCGCCCGCCAGCGTCATCGCGCCCAAAGCTTCGTCATAGCTCTGGATGACGTGGGCCATCTGAACCAGCGGTGACACGAGCCGCTGGCTGAGCAGGAAGAAGGTGAACAGCGTCGTCGTATCCACCGCCCCTCCCGTGATCGCGATGTAGACGCCGACGACGATGGTTCCGCTCAGGGTGAGCCGTTCCAGCGGGGTGATCACCGTCTGGATGAGATTGCGCATGTTGCCTTCGGACAGGCGCAAGCGGGCGGTGCGGGCGGTCAGCTGGTCCCATTTCAGGCGCTGCCGCTCGTCCAGCGCGAGCGTCTTGATGGTCCTGATGCCGATCACCGTCTGCGACAGGAACGTCGAGCGCTCCGCTTCCGACCGTTCGACCAGCATCGCCCTGCGCCGGTAGAAGGGCAGCATGACGATGATCCACAGCGCGATGGCGCCCGTCAGTCCAAACACGACCGCGGTGAGCAGGGGGCTCATCCAGATCATGATGGGCGTGAAGATCAGGAGCACGCCGGCATCGAGGAGCGAGCCGAAGATCTGTCCGGCCAGGAACTGCCGGATCCGACCCATCTGGTTCAGCTTGTAGCTGATCTGCCCCAGGGGGGTCGATTCGTAGAAGTCGATCGGCAGGTTGAGCATGCGATCGAAACTGTAGACGGACAGAGCGAGATCGGCCTCGGCCACGACCTTGCTGATCGTGTTACGTCGCACGGCGATGAAAAGCCCCTCGAACAGGACCAGCACCACCGCGGCGGCACAGATGAGCGTGAAGGTGTCGCCGGCATTGACGGAGAGCACCCGCGTCGTCAGGACGTTCCAGAGCGCGATCGGAACGAGCGCGAGGAAGCTCATCATCACCGCGCTCACCACGATGTTGACGACGGCCGGACGATCGGCGAGCAGAAGGTTGAGGACCATCCGGAAGCCGAAGGGCACTGCCGTCTTCGATGACTCGAAGTCCCGCCGGATAAGAATGACGTCGCCGCTCGACAGCTCGTCGAAGGCGTCCTTCGGGATCGACACGCTGTCGGCGTCAGGCTCCGTCGGATCGGTGATCATCGCGTGAGCGGCGCCGTCGCGCACGGCGATGGCGTCGAGGACGACGCTGCGGCCGTTGCGGGTCAGGACGATGGCCGGCAAGGCTCCTTTCAGGTCGGTGAGTGCCAGCCAGTCCAATTGAAGCCGGTTGCACCGGAAGCCCGCCTTGCGGGCGCACTGCATCAACTGGTCGGGCGCGACCTCGCCCGGCGTGAGCATGTTGTCGTGGATAAGCTGGGCGATGGAGAGGTTCAGGCCATGACGGCGCCCGATGGCGACGAGGCAAGCCAGCCCGCTGGCCGGACCCGAGGCGACAAGCGCCAGCTTCGGCTTGGACGCACTCGCCATTCCCGCGGCCACAATCCTACACTGCTGAAACAAATCCCCTGATACCGAATAAGCCTCCCTCTCGCAAGTTGAAGCAGTCCTGCGCGGGAACGCGTGGCGAGATCCCCGTTCGATTGCCTCAATTCAAGCTTAATGGCGTCACTTTCCCATCACGGGCGGATCCTCCGGTCCGCTCAGCTTATGTTTGTCATGTCTTCTTCTTGGTCGAGGGCCAGCGTCACTGGCGGCGCGAGCATTGCGGCCGGGGACGGGATCTTTGAAACGAGGCGGAAGGGATGGTAGTCATTCCCGGATGACCTTCGCCCCGAACTCCCCGACTACTTCGCTGACCGAGCATGTCTCGCCCTTGTCGCTCGGCGCGCATGTCACCGCCGCGGCGTTTCTCGGATCAACGCCCGCCTGGGCCCTCGGCGATGGCACGATCGCTCTGCTCGAGGGTGGCGAACCGCGTCGGATCGTCGGCCATCCCGAGGGAGCCGTGCTGGTGGCGGTCCAGCAGGGCACGCGTCTCGTCACGGGCGGGGATGACGGCCGCGTGGTCGCGGTCGATGCGGGTGGACGGGTGGACGAGATCGTCCGCGAAGCCGGCGCATGGATTGACGCGATCGCGGCTCGCGCCGACGGGACCATCGCCTGGGCCTCGGGCCGGCAGGTTCGCGTCCGCAGCGTCAAGGGCGAGGTGAAATCGCTTCTCGCGCCGAGTTCCGCCCGGGGACTGGCTTTCGCCCCCAAGGGGTTTCGGCTCGCCTTCTCCCACTACAACGGCGTGTCGCTCTGGTATCCGAATACCGATCAGGCGCCGGAGGTCCTGACCTGGAAAGGGTCGCACCTCGACGTGACCTTCTCGCCCGATGGGCGCTTCGTCGTCACCTCCATGCAGGAGAATGCGCTGCACGGCTGGCGCCTTGCCGACGGCCAGCACATGCGCATGCAGGGCTACCCCGCCAAGACGCGATCGCTCGCCTGGTCCTATGACGGCGATTGGATGGCCACGTCGGGGGCGGATGCCTGCATCGTCTGGCCGTTCGAGAGCAAGACCGGACCGATGGGCAAGACACCGCGGGAGTGCGGGGCCCGGCCGTCCCGCGTCTCGCAGGTCAGCTTCCATCCCAAGACGCTCGTCCTCGCCATGGGCTACGAGGACGGCATGATCCTGCTCTGCCGCCTTTCGGACGCCTCCGAGATCCTCGTGCGGAAGACCGAACCGGGTTCCAGCGACGCGGTCTCCGCGCTGGCATGGGACGGCCGCGGCCGCCAGCTTGCCTTCGGCACGCGCGGGGGCCAAGCGGGGCTGCTCACGCTGCCGGCCTAGCGGGCGGCAGCGCGGCACCGCCGCCCGCGGCAGAAATGTCTATTTGTGGCGATAGTGGCTGTGCGCCGCGTCCATCCGCGGATGCAGCATCATCTTCCGCCGCATCGTCATGCGCCGGTGCTTTGCGGCATGCCGCATCGTCTTGTGATGCATCGCGGTCTTGCGCGGCATCATGCCTTTCTTGGCCCCCATCGCCTTCATGGGCTTGGTCTCGGCCGGATTGTTGACGGTCGGCGAAGGTGTCGCGGGTGCCGCTGCCGCCGGGGCGGCGGGAGCGGGAGCGCCGGGCGGCGTGGTGGGCGCGGCAGGGGCCGGAGCCGTGGGCGAGCCGCCCTGAACGGCGGGCGTGTCCTGCTGGGCCAGCGCGGCGCAGCTGCCGAAAGCCAGGAGCGCGCAACCGATGATCATGCTTCGCATTGCCATTGTCCTCTTGTTCGGACCGGCGCTCCGGCCCTTGCCCAGATGCGCAACGGAGCGTCGAGGCCCGATGTTCCTGAAGCGCATCCGAGACTTACGGGGCCCCGCCTGAACTTTGTCTGAATGGCCGCACGCGGTAGAAGCGACAAGGGCCAGCTTCTCTTTCGTCCCTCGTGAAGGCACGTTCCATGCGGATCAGGGTCATCAATCCCAACACGACGCAGTCCATGACCGCGACGATCGTCGCGGCGGCCAGGGCGGCCGCTGCCCCGGGCACCGAGATCGTGGGCGCTACCTCGACGACCGGGCCGGTCTCGATCGAGGGCCATTACGATGAGGCGGTGGCCGCGGTCGGGCTGCTGCAGGACATCCGCCTGGGCGAGCAGGAGGGCTGCGACGGCTACGTGATCGCCTGTTTCGGCGACCCCGGCCTGCTCGCCGCGCGCGAACTGGCGCGCGGGCCGGTGCTCGGGATCGCGGAAGCGGCGATGCATGCCGCCAGCTTCGTCTCGACCGGCTTCAGCGTCGTGACGACGCTCGGGCGCACGCGCATTATCGCCGAGCATCTGCTGCGCGCCTACGGCATGGAGCACCATTGCCGGCGCGTGCGCGCCACCGATCTTGCCGTGCTCGAACTCGAGGACCCGGCCTCCGATGCCCGCCGCGTCATCCTCGAGGAATGCCGGCGCGCCCTCGACGAGGACGGGTCCGGCGCCATCGTGCTGGGCTGCGCGGGGATGGCCGATCTCGCGCGGGACCTCAGCGCGGAACTCGGAGTTCCCGTGATCGACGGCGTCGGCGTCGCGGTGAAGTTCATCGAAGCGCTGGTGGCCCTCGGCCTGTCCACCTCCAAGCGGGGCGACCTCGCCTTTCCCCTCGCCAAGCCGTTTCTCGGCCCGCTTGCGCCCATGTCGGTCCTGACGCGCAAGTGAGGGAAGGCCTCAGGGTGGCGAAGGCGGGGGTGGGGGCAGTTCCGCTCCGTCGCCGCCGCGGCTCGGCGGCATGAAATGCTCCGACAGCGCGTGGTACACGCCGTCCGGGCAGACGAGCTTGGAGGCGCCCTGCGCAATCAGCGAGGCCAGCATGATGGGAATGACGAGCGCATGGTTCGCCGTCATCTCCGACACGATCACGAAGGAGGTGAGCGGGGCCTGCACGACCCCCGTCAGGTAAGCGGTCATGCCGAGGATCGCGAAGACGCTCAGCGGCACCGACGGCATCAGGGCCGCCAGGTCGCGGCCGAGCCCCGCTCCGACCGCCAGTGAGGGCGAGAAGATGCCGCCGGGTATGCCGCTCACCGAGGACACCGCCGTCGCCAGCAGCTTGGCGGGTCCGAAGAGCGGCGTGATCGCGCCGTTGCCGGACAGGATCGCCTCGGCCTGCTCGTAGCCCGTCCCGAACACGGTACCCCCGCTCGCCAGCCCGCACAGGGCCAGGACAAGCCCGCACGCCGCCGCGAAGGGGATCGGATGCGTGCGGAACCAGCGCCCGGCCGGATGGGCGAAGCCCTTCCCGAACAGGATGAGCATCCGGCTGAACAGGCCCCCGGCCAGACCGCCCGCCATGCCCATGACGAGGACCGCGACCCATTGCGGTCCGACGGGAAGGGTCGAAGCCGTCACCCCGAAATAGGTGTAGTCGCCGACCAGGGCGAGCGAGGTCAGGCCCGCTGCGATCACCGTTCCTAACACCAGCCCGCTCGCCCGAACCTCGAAGGAGCGGCTCATCTCCTCGATGCCGAAGATGATCCCGGCAAGCGGTGCGTTGAAGGCGGCGGCGATTCCCGCGGCCGAGCCGGCCAGCATCAGCCCGGGCTGGCGATGCGGCTCCAGGCGCCCGAAGAAGAACATCGTCGAGGCGCCGACCTGAACGGTAGGGCCCTCGCGTCCCGCGGAGGCGCCGCAGACCAGGCCAAGCAGCAACAGGACGATCTTGCCCACGGCGATGCGGACCGAGACAAGCCGGGCGCGGGCCGGCAGGTCCTCCATCTTGTGCGCGGCGATGACTTGCGGGATGCCGCTGCCCTGTGCACCCGGAAAGTACGTCCGCGTCAGCCACGCCGCCAGCGCAAAGCCGCCGGGCGCCAGCACGAACGGCGCCCAGGCCCACCGCGCCGCGACCATGTGGAAGACGATCTGCGCCCCATCGGCCAGCTTCGCCATGGCAACGGCCAAACCGCCGACCGCAAGACCCCCGAGGAGAAACAGCGCGCGCCGGCGCCAGCGCGGCCACCAGATCCGTTGCGCCCGATGGCGGAGCCGGACGTGATGATCGTCGAAAGACATGAGAACTCACGTTCAGCGGGGTGGTCCGCCCCGTTTGAGCGATCCCCCGGACGGAGGCCAGCACTTTCTACGCTGGAGTCACGCCCAGGCGCCCAGCACCGCTTCGGTGGAGGCCATCTCGATCTGCTGGCCGAAGCGCGTGCTGTAGAGCAGCTTCACGGCTTCGTGCACCTCGTCCGCCGAGCTGCACAGGGCGTCCTCCACGACGACCACGCGGTAGCCGCGGTCGACGGCGCCCAGCACCGTCGCCAGGACGCAGACATCCGTCTCGCCGCCCGTCACCACGACCGATGTGCAGCCCCGTTCCCGCAGGCGGCCCTCGAGGACGGGATCGAGCCAGGGCGAGAACACCGCCTTGTCGAGGCATTCGAGAGGCGGGCGGATCGCCTTCAGCTCCGGGATCAGGTCAACCATCGCCTCGCCAAGATGCTCCAGCGTCATCGAGGTCCAGCGCTCGTAGTATCGGATCCAGGCGCCGTGCGCGTCCGCCGGCTTCTCCGGCGGGTAGAACCGCGTGCAGATCGTCTGCGCGGGCTTGGTCTGCGCGATACGAACGACGTTCGGGACGATCCTCTTCATCCAGGGCGTGTGCCAGTCCGTCTCTTCGGCGAACATGCGCTGCATATCCACGCACAGGTGCACGTCGCGGTCGCTCAGCGGTCCCCACTGCAGGTCGGCGCCCATCGGTCGTCTCCAGAAACTTGAGGAACGGAGCGAACGGATCTGCGCGGAATTGGTTGCAGGCGGGGTCGGTCCCCGATCAGGAGCACAGGCCGTTTTCGGCTGAGAATGAGTCCGGCTGCGGGCCCTCGCCGTCGACCACCGCACGCGCGACCTCGACGGAGAAGCCGGCGCGTGCGAGCGCCCCGATGTCGCGCTCGCGCTTGGCCAACCGGTCCCGCAGGCGAAACGGCCCGAGCCGTTTGCGTTCCGCCCAGCGCGTCGCCTGAGCCGTCTCGTCCAGAGCATCCAGGCTGTCCGACAGGCCGGTCTCGCCGGCATCGATGCCGAAGCCGTGGGCGAGATCGGCCTTGATGCGCCAGGCCGGGCGCCCCTTGGCAGCCAGACTGGCTGCCCGACCTCGGGCGAAGGCCGCATCGTCGATCAGGCCCGCACGCTTCAACCGTTCGACCACGGGATCGACCAATCCGTCGAGGGTCGCCCGATCCGGCAAGGGCTGTCCGGCCTGTGCGAGGCGACGGCCGATGCGGCGGGCGAGGACCTGGCGGAGCCGGGTCGTGGAGGCGGCATAGCGGGCAAGATAGGCGGTCGCGATCCGCATCAATGCCTCGGGCGAGACCTCGCCGCCGCGGGCCGTCTTCACGCAGGCCGCAAGCGCGGCTTCTGGGGCGGGCGGTCCGCGCCCCCCGTGGCATGAGGGCGCTTGCGAAAGGTCTTGTCGGGACGGTCAGCCGCCCGGGCATTGGGCTTGCCGGCGCCGTCGGCACCGAGGTAGTCGAGGCGGACGTCGTCCGCGCCGTTGTGCTTGGCTGCCGCGATCATGCGGTCGGCGGCGCCCTCGTTGACCTCGAATTTCGTCTCGCGGTCGAAGATGCGGATCGCGCCGATGTCGGCCTTGGTGATCTTGCCCCGGCGGCAGATCATCGGCAGCAGCCAGCGCGGATCGGCCTCGTTGCGTCGCCCGATGTCGAGGCGGAACCAGACGGTCCTCCCCGACAATCGCGGGGAATGCGCCTGTCCCGTCCGGTCCGCCGGGCCGCGACCCTGGGCCGGCTCACGCGGCCCCCGCGCATCGCGCCCGGGCCCTGGATCGTAGACGTCCTCGGGCGCCGGAAGGCGCGACCGGTAGAGGCGAACCAGCGCCGCGGCAACGTCGGCGGGCGAGCGCTCGGCCAGGAGCGCTTCACCCAGCGCCGTATCCTCCTCGCTGGTCTCTGCCGTCATCAGCGGATCGGACAGGAGCCGCTCGCCATCGAGCTTGCGGATCGCGTCGGCGGACGGGGGTGCCACCCATTCGCAACGCACGCCAGCCGCCGCCAGCAGGCCCTCGGCGCGACGGCGGCGCGACAGAGGCACCAGCAGGACGCTGACGCCCTTGCGCCCCGCGCGACCCGTCCGCCCGCTGCGGTGCTGGAGCACTTCGGGGTCGTTGGGCAGGTCGGCGTGGATCACCAGATCGAGGCTGGGCAGATCGATGCCGCGTGCCGCGACGTCGGTGGCGACGCACACACGGGCGCGCCCGTCGCGGAGCGACTGGAGGGCGTTGTTGCGCTCGTTCTGGCTGAACTCACCCGACAGGACGACCGCGGCAAAACCGCGTTCGGCCAGGGTGGACCCGAGATGGCGCACCGTGTCGCGCGTGTTGCAAAAGACGAGCGCGCTCGGCGCCTCGTGGAAGCGCAGGAGATTGACGACGGCGTGCTCGACGTCGTTCGGCGCGACCCGCACGGCCTGGTAGTCGATGTCGGCGTGGCCGCGCTCGCCGCCCTTGACCTCCAGGCGCAGAGCGTCGCGCTGATAGCGGCGGGCCATGCCGGCGATCTGCTTGGGAAGGGTCGCCGAGAACAGGAGGGTGCGACGCTCCGGCGGCGTCGATTCCAGGATGAATTCGAGATCCTCGCGGAAGCCGAGATCGAGCATCTCGTCGGCCTCGTCGAGCACCAGCGCGCGCAGGGCGGAGCCGTCGAGGTTGCCGCGCTCCAGATGGTCGCGCAGCCGTCCCGGCGTGCCGACGACGAGGTGTACGCCCGCCGCGAGCCGACGGCCTTCGGCCCGCGGGTCCATTCCGCCGACGCAGGAGACGATCCGCGCCCCGGCCTCTGCGTAGAGCCATTCGAGCTCCCGCTGCACCTGCAGCGCGAGCTCGCGGGTCGGTGCGACGATCAGGGCCAGGGGTGCCCCCGCCGGGCCGAGCGTCGCCTCGCCGTCGCCGAACAGGTTCTCGGCGATGCTCAGCCCGTAGGCGACCGTCTTGCCCGAGCCCGTCTGAGCCGACACCAGAAGGTCGCGCCCGGCGGCCTCGGGGGCCAGAACGGCGTCCTGAACGGGGGTTGGGTCGCTGTAGTTCCGCTTGGCGAGGGCGCGCGCGATCGGCTCGGGTGTCGACGGGAAGGGCACGGGCTGACAATGAGCTCCATCACGACATGATCGCGTGTCGCGTTCATGTAGGGCATTCTGCCGCTGCCGGCTATTGCAGCAGCCCTCGACGACCCGTCGCCCGCAACGAGACGGGACGACGTCGCCGCCTCAACCTGCCGCGATCGTTCTTCGTTCCCGAGCTAGGGCGCTGCCGGCGAAGGCTGTGCCGTCGCCCCGGTGGTCGGCTCGGTCGCCGCTGCCCCGGCCGGACTATCGAAATACCGGAAGAAGTTCGACGTCGGAGACAGCACGTAACGCGTGTCGCCCGGCTTGAGCCCGGCCGCATAGGCCTGCATGGAACGGTAGAAGGCGAAGAAGTCGGGATCCTTGCCGAAAGCTTCCGCGAAGATCCGGTTCCGGTTCGCATCGCCTTCGCCGCGGGTCTGGTCGGCCTGGCGCTGCGCCTCCGCCTTGATGACGACCGCGTCCCGGTCGGCCTTGGCGGTGATCGTCTGGGCCTGTTCGGACCCCTGCGCGCGATATTCCGCCGCCTCCCGCGCCCGTTCCGACTGCATGCGGCTGAACACCTTCTCCGAAATCTCACGCGGCAGATCGGCCCTGCGGATGCGCACGTCGTTCACGGCCGCTCCGAGGCGGACGGCTTCGGTGTTCACCTGGTCCCTGATCTTCACCATCAGGGCCGCCCGATCCTCCTTGATGATCTGCGGCAGGGTCGCGTCACCGAGGACGCGTCGCACCGCGGAGTTCAGGACGGAGCCGAGCTGGTTGTTGGCCCGCTGGATGGTGCCGACCGACTGATAGAATTTGAGCGGATCGGCAATGTGATAGCGCACGAAGGCATCCACGAGCAGACGCTGGCTGTCGGACGCCAGCACTTCCTCCTGCGGCGCCTCCAGGTCCAGAATGCGATTGTCGAGATAGACGACGGTCTCGACGAACGGCTCCTTCCAGTGCAGCCCGGGATCGGTGATGAGGCTCTGCGGCTCGCCGAAGCGCAGCAGGAGAGCCTGCTGGGTCTGCCCCACGGTGAACAGCGCGCTGCCGGCGACGATCAGCACCAGCAGAAGAGCCGCGACGGCGATGGTCAATCCGGCCCTCATGGGGTGGGTCCCTTCGGGGCAGCGCCCGGCGCGAGCGCTCCGAGCGGCAAATAGGGCAGAACGCCGCCTTTGCTGTCGACGATCACCTTGTCCGTTCCGGACAGGAGACGCTCCATGGTCTCGATATAGATCCGCTCGCGGGTGACCGCTGGGGCGTTCTTGTACTCGGCGTAGACCTGGTCGAAGCGCGAGGCCTGCCCCTGCGCCTCCTGGACCGTCTGCTCGCGGTAGCCCTGCGCCTCCTGGATGATCCGGGCGGCGGCTCCCCGCGCTTCGGGGACGACCCGGTTGGCGTAGGTCTCGGCCTCGTTGCGCTGGCGCTGGAGGTCCTGCTGCGCGGCGGTCACGTCGCGGTAGGCGGCGACGACCTGCGAGGGCGGCCCGACGGACAGCAGCTGCACCTGGAGGATCAGGACGCCGGCCTTGTAGCTGGTCAGCACGCCCTGGATGAGGGCCTTGGCTGATTCCTCGGTCACGCTGCGGTCCGAGGTGAGGATCCGCTGGATCTGCGACTGGCCGATCACCTCGCGCATGGCGCTCTCGGCGACGGCCTTCACCGTTTCCTCCGGGCTCCGCAGGTTGAAGGCGAAGTCTTCGGGGTGCACGGGATCGATCTGCCAGACCACCCGAAACTTCACGTCGGCGATGTTCTCGTCGCCGGTCAGCATGAGGCTTTCCTCGGGCACGTCGGCCCCGGGCACGCCACCGGTGCGTCGCACGTCGTCCCGCGACACGGAGCCGATATCGATGGCGTTGCGATCCGTGACGGGGAGCTTGTCGACGTCGCCGATCGGGTAGGGCCAGTTGTAGTTCAGGCCGGCCGTCGTCTTGCCGACATAGCGCCCGAAGACGAGGTTGAGGCCGACCTCGTTGGGCGCGATCGTGTAGAAGCCGCTGAGGAGCCAGACCACGATCATGAGGAGAAGGATGGCTGCGATGCCGAAGGTGCCGAAATCGCCGCTCGGCGTGAAGCGTCGGATCTGCTCCTGACCCCGGCGAAGCAGGGTTTCAAGGTCGGGCGCCCCCTGGTTGCCCGGGCCGCCCTGGCCCCACGGTCCCGGGTTGCTGGGCCGCCACGGGCCGCCGCCGTTCCCCCCTTGATTGGTCCAGGGCATAAAGGTCCTCTCGCTCCCGTCGGTTCGATCGACGGCCGAACGGAGATGGGACAGAGCCTAACAAAACGCAACGGCTTGAACGCTGCTGCGCATTTATGGCCCAGCACGCGCCGGACCGTCGGTCTCGTCGGCCCTTTCGAACGTCACGAAGGAATAGGCGATGGCGTCGCGCGGCCCTTGTTGCGGAGGGGAGCGCTCGACTTCACGCCATCGCTTGGCGTCGATCGCCGGGAACAGCGTGTCGCCCTCCGGATCGGTCTCGACGTCGGTGACATAGAGCCGATCGGCCCGGCCCATCAGCGCCGCGTAGAGCGAGCCCCCGCCAGCGACCATGATATCGGCCGATCCTTGGTCCCGCGCGACCCTTGCCGCCACCTCCAGGGCATGTTCGAGCGTCCGGACCACGACGACCCCGGCCGCGGCGAAGCGATCGTCGCGCGAGAGGACGATCGGGAAGCGGCCCGGCAGCGGGCGGCCGATCGAGTCATAGGTCCGGCGGCCCATGAGGACCGGCTTACCCATCGTCAGGGCGCGGAAATGCTTCAGATCGCCCGGCAACGACCAGGGCAGGGTGTTGTTCGACCCGATCACGCCGTTCCGCGCGACGGCCGCGATGAGGCAGAGGCAGGGGTCGTCAGGGGAGCAGGCTGGGCGGGCCAATCCTCAAGGAGCCCGGCTTTCGAGCGCGCTCGTGAAGCTTTGGTATCGCGCGGTGGCCGCCGTTGTCGCAAGCTTGCCATGCAGGCAGACCAGGCGGGCCCTGAGATCCATGGCGACCAGATTGGCCGCGGCGACCTCCTCCTCGAGGTCAGCGATCCGTGCCTCGCAGGTCGCGGTGCGCTCCTTCCAGTACTCGGCTTCCCGACGCGCCTCGGCGAGGTCCGCCAATCGCTCGACGACCTCCTGACGCGTGGCGATCTCTGCCGTCACGAGGAGGTCAACGACGCGTCTGAGGGCCGATACGGAGCGGACAGTCGCGGTGCACAGGAGACGGGCGAGATCGCGAAGCCGATGGCGCCCGGCGAAGGCGGGCATGGTCCGTCCGCGCTCGCTCCGCGGCAGGGGCCGCGCTGTTTTCAGCGTCAGGTGTGTCATGGTCCTGCCATTGGATTCGATTGGGCCTGCCGCTCGCTATGTAATCAAGATTGAGGCCGGAATGCCAACCGCTTCGCTCTTCGGCCGGTTTCCGCGCCAACCGACGTCTTCGGCCCCCGCCTGGCGGACGGCACGCCCGTTGGGACATGCCCCTTGTGGACAGGCGGGGGAGTCGGCATTGTGCGCCTGGAAAATCGGGTGGTGCTTTGTCTTACAAGAGTACGGGATCGGGGCAGGGGGAGAGGCGCGATCTCGCATCGACGATGTCGATGGTCGTCGAAGGCCTGTCCATTCCCGATCTCGACAGCTTCATGCGGCGCATCTTTTCCGAGGCCGCCGATCAGCGCGAACCTCCGCCCGGTCCGCGCGCTCTGTTGCGGCGCGACTACGAGACGGCCCTCAACCTGCTGCAGCGCGCGTCCGACGCTTTCCCGGTGCTGATGAGGCAGTGCCAGAAACTCGAAAACGAGATCCGGCAGCTGCGTGTCCAGGCGCAGGCGGATCTCAATGCGGCCAACCAGGTCACCGATCAATGGCACCAGCTCGCCTTGGCGCTGAAGGCCAAGGTTGACGAGAACGAAGTGGAGATCGCGCGGCTCAAGCAGCGGATCGAGGCCGCCGAGGAGCGCATGGCGGCCGGCCAGCAGCATGCTGACGCGGTCCAGCAGCAGGCGTCGGTCGCGATCGGCATCACGACGCTGTTCCACGACAAGATCGTCGAGGCGTTCGGCGTGGGGTCGCAAGCCCATGCCGCCCTGGATCTCATCGCCAAAGGCGGCTTGGAGGAGCAGCGATCGGGTCCGAAGGCGCCGCCGGACTCAACCCCGCGTTAACCACTCCTCGAAAGCGCTGTCGCTGGCAGGCCAAAGAATGGTAAAGACAGTTTCGTAAAGGTTAACCGTCGCTCTGAGGCCCCTGCGCAATGGCATCCTGGACGCTATTTACGAAGGTGCGCGGCGCGAAGGAGGCCGAGATCGAGCCCAAGCCGATCTTCGCCCCCCCTGTGGAAGAACCGCGTGTTCTGAACACGAGGGGTCCGCTGGACGAAGTGGGCCAGCAGAGCGAGCAGGTCCGCGAGCGGATCAGCAATCTTTCGTTGCGGCTGGACGACCTCAAGAGCCTCGCCGACGATTTCGGGCAGATCATCCAGCCCGTAACCGACATGATCGTGCAGCACGCCCACTCGCAGTCCAAGCTGCTCGAGGTGGAGGCCCTGCTGATCCGCGAGCGCGACAGCCTTGCGGCAACACGCTCCGAACTCAACAACCTGCACGCGACGTCGGCCCGCACCTCGGGCGAGCTGGCGGCGGCGGCCTCCGAGCTGAAGGCCCACCAGGAGCAGCTGCGCGACCGTGAGGACCAGCTTACGCAGATGCGGCTGCGCCTCGACGACCAGAGCGCATCCATCGAGAGCTACGAGCGGCAGATCGCGTCGGAAACGGAGCGCGCCCGCTCGCTGAGCGACGACAACCAGGCGCTGCGGATCGAGGTCGAGTCGCTCGAGCAGTTCCGCACGCGTGCCGAAGGCGAACTCGCCGATGCGCGCGAGCAGGTGGTCATCGCCAACAACGAAAATGCGCGTCTGCAGCAGCTGGCCGAGAGCCTGTCCCAGCGCCTGTCCGCACTGAAGGGGCAGATCCTCGAACTGGAGCCGCAGATCCAGGCCGGCCGGCAGGAGATCAACCTGCTTCAGACGAAGCTGTCGACCGAGCAGCTGACGCGGCAGAAGCTCGAGGTCACGCGCGAGGCCGAGCGATCCGCCCAGGACGCGGAAATCTCCTCGCTCACCATGAAGATCGAGGGCTTGAACGCCCATGTCGGCACGACGGAGAAGATCCTCAGCAATCTGCGGGAGCAGTTCCGCGACAAGACGGAGGCGCTGCGCGCGGCGGAGAAGGCGCTGAAGGACGCGCTGGCCGACAAGGCCGTCAGCGAACGCCGCCTCGAGGCCGCCCAGGAGGCCGGAGCACGCCAGTTCGCTCAGGCGGGCGAGATGCAGCGGATGAACAACGACCTCAAGGAACGCTGCGAGATGCTGGCCAAGGCCTTGAGCGCCAAGGAGTCGCTGCTGGAGAGCAACGCACGCAAGGTGGCCAATCTCACGAGCCGCATCGATCAGATCAACGCCCGCTTCGAGCAGGAGCGGGCCAGCTACGAGGCCGCCAACCGCCGGCTGATCGAGGAACTGCAGAGCGAGAAGGCCGAGCGGTCGCTGGCGCAGGGGGCACTGGACATTGCCCGCAACAGCCGGCCAAAACTGCTGACCCAGTACACGGCCCTCAAGCGGCAGCAACCCGGCGGCGCCGGCCGCCCTCTGAAACTCGGTCCGGAGGACGAGGTTGGCAGTCGCACGGACCCGAGCGACAATGTCCGGGTCTTCAAAACCAACGACAGGGCGGAGTAGGGGTTTCGGAACCCCTCTGCGAGGCCCCTGTTATCTGTCTATCCAAGGAGATGAAGATGGACGCTCCCAAAGCCGTTTCCGAAGCTCCGCCCCTCGCCGATCAGGCCTTGGCAACTCCTGCGGCACCCGAGGCGGATCGCGACAGGGTCCTGAAATTCTCGTTCAAGGACCGCAACAACGGATCGGGAGAACGCGGTGATCCCCTGAAGCGGGACTGGTCCTCGGCGATCGATCTCGTCAACGAGGCGTTCGAGGCCATCCGGCTGGCCGATGAGCGGGCCGTCGCGGCCGAGAACTATCACCAGCAGCTGATCCAGCACCACAAGGAGCAGGTGAAGAGCTTGGAAGGCCGCATTGCCGCGGCGGAGAAGCGGGCGGATACCGCGGAGGCCCGTCTCAAGGATGCCGAGTCCTGGCTGGCTCGCTTCCACGACACCATCGTGGACGGCTTCCAGAAGACTTTCACGTCGAAATAGGCGGCTCCAAGGCGGTCAGACCTTGGACACCCCTTCGCCCGCAGGCGGATAGGGGTGATGGCCGCCCCGGTAGTCCTCCAGCGTGAAGCGCCCGTTCGCTTCCTCGATCACGCCGGCGGCCGCGGCCGGCACCTTGCCGAAGCCGCCGGGAATGTCGACGACATAGGTCGGCTGACAGAGACCCGAGACGCGCCCGCGCAG
>CAXTVD010000067.1:14809-15512 GCA_964247575.1 uncultured Lichenihabitans sp. | reverse complement strand
GTGATGTCGAAGCCGTCCTCGCGCGGAAAGCCGTTGGGCGGGCCGCCGAGCGAGCTCACCACGCTGCGCAGCGCGCGGTCGTTCATGTCCAGTGCCCGTCGCCAGGTGACGCGCCGCCCGTCGATGCCGAGTTCGTTGCCCCAGTAGATGTGATTGTCGAGCGCCGCCGACAGCAGGTTGTGGGCACTCGTGATCGCGTGGAAATCACCGGTGAAATGCAGGTTGATCCGCTCCATCGGCGCCACCTGCGCGCGACCGCCGCCGGTCGCCCCGCCCTTCTGCCCGAAGCAGGGGCCCAGCGAGGGTTCGCGCAGGCACACGACCGTGCGCCGCCCGATCCGGTTCAGCGCGTCCCCCAGCCCGATGGTCGTCGTGGTTTTGCCCTCGCCGGCCGGTGTCGGGCTGATGGCCGTGACCAGCACCAGCTTGGCGTCGGGCCGGGGCGTCAGCTTCTGGAGCGCGACGGCATCGAGCTTGGCGATCGTCCGACCGTAGGGCTGCAGCGCCTCCTCGGGAAGGCCGAGGCGAGCGGCAACGTCGCCGATGGGGCGCAGGACATACTGGCGGGCGATCTCGATGTCGGTCGTCAACGGATGTCCTTTCCCCTCAAGAATGGCCCGGGTGCGGCATCGTGGTTTTGGGTTCGGCGGAACTCACGTGGAGACAGCCACATATTATCGTTCGATACGAGAGCTTGGCTGGT
>CAXTVD010000067.1:0-14799 GCA_964247575.1 uncultured Lichenihabitans sp. | reverse complement strand
GTACAGCGATGAAATTGTTCGGCGGCCTAACACCTGATACTTCGATTTGTCGGTACCCGCAGTCGCAGGGTCGGGGTGGAAAGGCGACGCGCCGACCCGTGATTGTGGCCATCCCCGCCAACAACGAGGCCGAGCGGATCGGCGCGTGCCTGGCTGCCCTGGTGATGCAGCGGGACGCCATGGGTGCTCCCCTCGCCGATGGCGCCTTCTCGATCTTGGTGTTCGCCAACAACTGCAGCGACGAGACGGTCGTCCTGGCGCGAGCCTGGGCGGCGTCGAGCCCGCATCCTGTGTCGGTGGTCGAGGAGACGCTTCCGGCGGCCCAGGCCAATGCCGGCTGGGCGCGGAAACGCTGTATGGATCTCGCAGCGGACATCCTGGCCCGCAGCGGCGAGCGCGACGGGGTCATCCTGACGACCGATGCCGACAGTTGTGCGGCCCCGACCTGGGTCAGCGCCACGCTGGCGGCCTTCGACAAGGGCGTCGACGCCGTGGCCGGCTATATCGACGCCCACCCTCCCGAAATCGTCGGACTCGGGCCGACCTTCCTGCGCCGCGGACGGCTGGAAGACCGCTATCTCCGGGCGGTCGCGGAGATTGATGCCCTCTGTGACCCCAGGGCCCATGATCCTTGGCCGAGGCATCGCGTGTCGTCCGGGGCCAGCCTTGCGGTGACGCTCTCGGCCTATCGGGCCATCGGCGGCCTCCCGCCCAAGCCGGTCGGGGAGGACGCGGCGTTGACACAAGCCCTGGAGGAAGCGGGGTTCGCGGTGCGCCACGCCATGGATGTGTGCGTCTCGACCTCCTGCCGGTTCGACGGCCGGGCACCGGGCGGGGCGGCCGACACCATCCGTCATCGGCACGAGGTGGCCGAAGCGCCATGTGACGCGGATCTCGAACCGGCCCTGCACGTCCTCCGCCGCGCCGCACTCAAGGGGAGGCTGCGCCACGCTTTCGGCGATGCCGGCCGATGCCGGGCGATGTTGGCCGGGCGGTTCGTCCCGCTCTCCGCACTGCCGGCGCTGCTGGGCGCCATGCGCGAGGTCCGCTCCTTCGCGACCTTCTGGCGACTGGTGGTCCAGGCGAGCCCGGTGCTTGACGTGCCAGTGACCCTCCGACCGTCGGATCTGCCCCGCGAGATCGAACGGGCAGAGGTGATCCTGCGACGGTTGCGGGCCCGGCCGGTCAGGGCCCCGTCAGATGATCGAGCCGATAGGTTTGGCCATGCGGAACGGTATGAGAGCATCCCCGCTTGAGGGCCGCCTGGACGAACCGATCCGCCGCCGCTTCCCCCGTCAGCGGATAATCCGTTTCGCCGAGCCAGTGGCAGAGGACGATCTCGCCGCCCGGGTCGAGAGCGTCGAGACACTGCTCCGCGACCCGGTCGAGATCGCCGACCGTGAGATAATACAGCACTTCGGACAGGACGATCAGGTCGTACCGACCCGGCGGAAAGCCGCCCGGCACCATGCGTTGCTCGAAGGCGAGGTTGGGAACACCCGCGCAGGCCTGCCGGGCCCCGGCCAGCGCCACCGCCGAGCCGTCGATCGCCAGGAGGCGGTCGCAGCGCGGCGCCAGTTGCGCGGTGAAGACGCCGATGGAGCAGCCGACTTCCAGAGCATGGCGGTAGCGCTCGCGGGCAAGCGCCGCGAGCGTGGACGCGTATTTGTCACGCTCGTAGGCGCTGCTTCGGAACTTCCACGGGTCGTCATCGGCCGTGTAGAGCGCATCGAAGTCGTCGGCCGCGATCGTATCGGTCCGACGGCTCATGCGGGCACCTTGAACAGGGTCTCGACCGGTCGCAGGAACGGCGCGAGCGTCGCCGGGGTGAAGCGGAAGCCCTCGGGATCATCGGGAATAAGGTCGGTCATCTGCGAGGCGTGGGCGGCGATGGCGGCACGCTTGGCAGGCAGCCAGGGCTCGATGTCGATCTGCCAGCCCGACGGCGCCGGATCGTCCACCTTCTCGTCGGGATCGCGGTGCCAGCCCCAGATCGGGTAGGACCAGAGTTCCATCGCCGGGTCGCGGCGCCGCAGCGCGCGGGCCATGGCGTCCGCGGCCTCGTGATCGCAGTGGGGATCGCCGCCCCAGGTCACCATCACCGTGCGGGCGCCGGTGCGCTCGACGAGCGCGCCGAGCCGGTCCACCGCGTCATCGAAAGCGGGCCCCCGTCGCGGCGCCTGGGTGTCGGGAAGGTCGAGGTGGTGGAGACGCGCCGACGAAAGGCCAAGCGCGGCGGCGGCGGCGGCCGATTCTGCCTTCCGTAGGGCGATGAGCCGGTCCCGTGGGTAGAGCTCGGAGCGAGGATGGGACCCGGCGCCGTCCGTGATCGTCACGATGTCGACCGGAACGCCCATGGCGCAGGCCGCGGCGATCAGGCCGCCAAGGCCGAGCGACTCGTCGTCGGGGTGCGGGGAGAGCACCAGCAGGGGCCGGCCATCGAGGAACGCCGCCGGCGAACAGGCGGGCAGGGATCGCCAGGCATCGAGAAATGCGCCGACCTTCATGCGGGCTGCCATAGCTCGCCGGTCGGCTTCGCCGAGGCGAGGACCGCCCGCGCGGCATCGGCCATGGCGAGATCGGGAACGGGCTGGCGCAGATAGGTCGAAAGGTCCCGCGCGATCCGCTCGATCGGGTCGGGACGCACGAAGCTGCCGAGGCCCGCCCCGCGATGGACGGCCTCGATCACGTCGAGCGCGGCCCGCTCCGTCACGGTGCGTGTCAGGTTGACGAAAGCCACGACGTCCCAGGGCGCGGCGTCCGCGTCGGCGAACAGGGCGGCGGCGTGCCGGACCCAGAACCCCGCAGAGGTGACCGCGGCAACGCAGGACGCGACGCGTTGCAACTGGTAGGGATCCTCGCCGCGCCCGCGCGACACGAGTTGCTGCCGGAAGAGGTCGACCAGCCGCTCGGCCGCGCCCAGATGGGCTGAGCAGAAGCGCCACGCGCCACCCGACAGGACGGGTTGGCGCATGAAATCGCCGGGCCGCCCGATGATGCGGTCCGCCGGAAGCGTCAGGCCATCGAGCTCCACCACGCCGGTCGCCGATGAGCGCATCCCCTGCGCCGTCCAGCCCGAAACGTCGGCGCGTTCACCCGGACGAAGATCGAGCAGCACCAGCACCATGCCCTCATCGGTCTTGGCCGTGACGAGGGGCTGCGTGACGAGGCCGGCGCCGGACGCCAGGATCTTGCGCCCGGACAGGCGGACGACATGCCCGTCCCGCACGGCATGCAATCCGCGCTGGTCGTCCGCTCCCCACACCCCGGACAGCGCACCTTCGCGCACGTGCCCGGCCAACATGTCGAATTGCGCCTCATTGCCGTAGCGCTGGACCAGCCCGAGCGCATTCACGTGGCCCTCGTAGAGACGAGCCCAGCTGAGGTCGGCGGCTCCGACCGTCCGGAGCACGTCCATCAGCACGGCGTGCTGCTCCGGCGCGTTCAGGTCGAGGCCACCCTCCGCCGCCGGCAGGGGAGCGGTGACCAGCCCGGAATGCTGCATGGCGAGCCAGGCATCGGGGGTAACCGATGCCGCGGCGTCCGCCCTAGCCGCCTCGCTGAAGAAGGTGGCGGCCAGGCGGTGGGCCAACTCGATCGGATTGGGCTTGGGGAGCGTCTGAAGCATCACGCAGCAGATAGGACGGGCTGGCGACGCAGCAACGTCGCCCAGGCGACCGAAGCGGTCACGCGGGAGGGGCCCCGGCCGCTGCTCTCTCGTGGGGCGGGAGCGGCATTTGCACGCGGGGTCAGGCCGGGCTGGCCGGGCGTGGGCCCAGAAGCGTCCCGACCGCCTCGGCAAGCTGGTCGAAGTGACTGATCACGCGATCCGGTCGGAGCTCGGCGACCGGCCGGTCGGTGTAGCCGAAGTCGACGGCGATCACCGGGATCGCGGCAGCCTTGGCCGTCGCGATGTCGGTGATCGAATCACCGACCATGACGCAACGGGCAGGGTCGCCGCCGGCCTTCTCGATCGTGAGCAGCAGCGTCCGCGGGTCGGGCTTGGACATGGCGAAGGTGTCCTGCCCCACGATCACCGGAAACCGGCCGCGCACGCCCAGCGCCGTCATGAGCTTTACGGCCGAAGCCTCCACCTTGTTCGTGCAGACGGCGAAGCGGAACCCCGCGCCCTCGAGCGTGTCGAGAGCCTCGACGACGCCGGGAAAGAGGTGGCTGTGATCGCAGATATGGGCGTTGTAGTACGCCAGGAAGTCGCCGAAGAGCTGCTCCAGCCGGGGTTTCTCGATGCTACGGCCTGCGGCGGTGAAGCCCCGCTCGATCAGCGCCCGCCCGCCCGCGCCGAGCAGCGTCCGGGCCTGCCCGATCTCGACGGCGGGAAGTCCCTCCCGCGCCATGAGGACATTCAGCGTCGCGATCAGGTCGCCGGCGGTCTCGGCCAGGGTCCCGTCGAGATCGAAGACCAGAAGGGGCAAAGCGGGCATCGCGATCCTGGACGGCGGGACCCGTCGTGTCCCAGGGACCATGTCACGGCCGCGCCTCCCGCGTCAGCGGGAAAATTGTCAGGGGCGTCCGTTTGCTTGAAGGTCGCTCATCGATTCGTAGCGGAGCCGTCGCATGGGCAGGAGGTTGAGTGGGGCTGGCGGGGCGGTGCTGCTCGTGCTTGGCGTGGTCTCGTCGGCGCAGGCCGCGTCCTACGAGTTCCTGGCCGCCCCCGAGACCGACCTCAATCGCGTCTACCGGCTCGACAAGGCCACCGGCGAGATGGGTGCCTGCCAGTATGGGCTGTCCGAGGGAACGGTGGGAGCCACGCTCTGCTATCCGCCCGGGGAAGGCGGCGGCCCGCAGGCGCAGAGCGAATACATGCTGGTCGCGTCGCACCACGAGCGGGAAGGCGGCGTCTTCCGGGTCGACGTCCGGGCCGGGACGATGTCGATCTGCTATGTGCTCAACGAGGCCGTGGTGTGCACCCCACAGGCCAAATAGGCGGGCGCCGGCCGGCGCCCGCCCGAGCCGCGCTCAGTTGCAGATGCGGACCGGCCGGTAGCCGACCACATAGCCGTAGGCGTCGTAGACCGGACGGCGGCTGCGATAGCAGGGCTCGTAGACGGGCTCGGGCCCGTAGGCATAGGCCGGGCCGTAATAGGGGTGCGCCGCGCTGCCGATGATGGCGCCCGCTGCTAGCCCGCCGAGCACGCCGGCGGCCACGGGAGCGCCCCAACCGCCACGATACCAGGCCGCGGCCGGGGCCGCCGAGCCGGCGACTCCAGCCGTCAAGGTCAGGCCGGCAAGCCCGGCGATGATCGACTTCCGCATGATGGACATTGACCTTCTCCCACGTTGAGGGCCGCGCGGACATCATGGTCGCGGCCTTCTGTTCCAGAGACTTTCGCGCAGAGTAGCTGAACGCCCGATGAAGGCGCGCGCGGGGTGGGCTCGCAATTGCATTCGAGGGAGGAAGCGCGTACCGAGGGCCGGCTTTCAGGACGGCGCGGACCAGCTTTGCGGGACGGCCGAGCCATGGGCACCTTCCGCAAGCGTGGTCGACGGCCGATGACCGGCCAGGATTTGGAGGGACGGAATGCCCGAGACGGAGGCCGACCGGTCCAAACGCGAAGTCGCGGCGCGCGCGCTGGATTTCGTGACCTCCGGCATGCGGCTTGGGCTGGGCACGGGAACCACCGCCCGGATCTTCGTCGATCTCCTTGCCGAGCGCGCCAAGGCCGGCCTCAAGGTCCGATGCGTTCCGACGTCGGAAGCCACACGCCTTCAGGCCGTTGAGCTTGGCCTGGACGTGACGACCCTGGACGACATGCCCGAGCTCGACCTCACGATCGACGGCGCCGACGAGTTCGATCCGGACCTCACACTCATCAAGGGAGGCGGGGGCGCCCTCCTGCGCGAGAAGATCGTCGCCGCGGCCTCGCGATCGATGATCGTGATCGCGGATCGCTCCAAGGCGGTCGAGACGCTTGGCCGCTTTCCGCTCCCGGTCGAGGTGAACCGCTTCGGGCTCGGCGCGACGGTGCGGCTGGTTGGCGAAGCGCTGGCGCGCCTCGATCTGTCGGGTCCCATGGCGGTGCGGCGCACGCCCGACGGCGCGGAGTTCGTCACCGACGGCGGTCACCTGATCCTGGATTGCCGGCTCGGCGCCATCGCGGACCCACAGACCCTGGCCGATCGCCTTGTGGCGGTGCCCGGGGTTGTGGAACATGGACTGTTCATCAACATGGCCCGGGCGGTCGTGACCAACGGCCAGAACGGCGCCACGGTCGTCGAGCGACGGCCGCATCGAACCTGAAACGAGGACAAGACGGTATGATTTTGGTGTCCAAGCAGACTCGGCGCGTGATGATCGGCGCGGCGGCGCTGGGGGCGGCGTTGATCGCGGCTGCTCCGGCCGGGGCGCAGCAGCCGCCCGCGGCAGCCACCCCCAATGCGCCGGCGGCCGCTCCGGTACCGGATCTGCCTCAGCCCGAGCCTCCGGCGTCAACGCTGGCGGCGGCCCACGATGTTGTCGTCGCATCCGGCATGTCGCGATCCTTCGCGCCGATGGTCCCGGATCTCATGAACCAGATCGTTCCGCTGCTGACCCAGACGAGGCCGGAGCTGAAGCCGGACCTGACGCAGGTGCTGAAGGACCTCGAACCGGAGTTCGTGAAGGACGGCGATCGGATGACCGACATCGCCGCCCATATCTACGCCCGTCGCATGTCCGAAGACGAGCTGAAGCAGACGGCCGCCTTCTTTGCGACCCCGGCCGGCAAGAAATACGTCGAGGTCCAGCCGGGCATGCTGGACGAGCTCGTGGTGGCCATGCAGTCCTGGACGCAGCAGCTGTCCAACATCATGATGACCCGGGTGCGCCAGGAGATGGTCAAGAAGGGGCATACCGAGCTGTGATCGTCAGGCCCGGGCGTTCGACCGCGCGGCGGCTCTCGCCATGAATGAGCGGACGTCTTTCGACTTCTTCGTGATCGGGGGCGGCTCCGGCGGCGTGCGGGCCGCACGCATCGCGGCCGGCTACGGCGCGAGCGTCGGCCTCGCCGAGGAATTTCGTTTTGGCGGAACCTGCGTCATCCGCGGATGCGTGCCCAAGAAGATCTACGTCTATGCCAGCCGCTTCGCCGATGCCTTCCACGAGGCGCGGGGCTTCGGCTGGTCGATGGAGCAGCCGCGCTTCGACTGGCCGACGCTCGTCGCCGCCAAGGAGAAGGAGATCTCGCGGCTTTCCGGTCTCTACCGGGGCAATCTCGAGAAGGCTGGCGTGATGCTCTATGAGAGCCGCGCCGTGATCGTCGACCCGCAGACGGTGGAGCTGGGTGACGGACGGCGGATCACCGCCAAGCACATCCTTCTGGCGACGGGCGGGCAGCCGGAGCACCGGCCCGCCGTTCCGGGCCTGGAACACGCCATCAGCTCGAACGAGATCTTCGACCTCCCGCAATTCCCCAAGCGCCTCGTCGTGATCGGCGCCGGCTACGTCGCCCTCGAATTTGCGGCGGCTTTCGCGCGGCTCGGCTCCTCCGTGACCGTCGCCTTCCGGGGCGAGCAGATCCTGCGCGGCTTCGACGACGACATGCGAGACGGCCTTGCCGCGGCGCTGACGGCGACGGGCATCGACCTGCGCCCCCGGACCACGCTGTTGTCCATCACCCGGACGGGCGCCGATCTGTGCGCGCGCCTCAGCGATGGGTCCGAGGTCGCCGCGGACCAGGTGCTGGTCGCCACCGGGCGACGGCCGGCGACGGCCGGCCTCGGGCTCGAGAACGCGGACGTCGCCCTCGATGCCGAAGGGGCGGTGATCGTCGACGGCTTTTCCCAGAGCAGCGTGCCAACCATCCACGCGGTCGGCGACGTGACCAACCGGGTGAACCTCACCCCGGTTGCGATCCGCGAGGGTCATGCCCTGGCCGACACCCTGTTCGGCGGCAAGCCGAGCTCCGTCGATCACCACATGATCGCAACCGCGGTCTTCACGACGCCCGAGATCGGGACGGTCGGCCTGCCGGAAGCCGAGGCCCGGTCGGCCTATGACGTGGTCGACATCTACAAGACCTCCTTCCGTCCCTTGAAGGCGACGATCTCCGGCCATGAGGGCCGCACGGTCATGAAGATCGTCGTGGACGGACAGTCCGACCGCGTGCTCGGCGTGCACATTCTCGGTGAGGATGCGGGCGAGATGGCGCAAATCCTCGGCATCGCGGTGAAGATGGGGGCGACCAAGGCCGACTTCGACGCGACAATGGCCGTGCATCCGACCGCGGCGGAGGAACTCGTCACCTTGCGCACCCGTTTCGCGCGCCACCTTCGCGGAGGCGGGCATCCGGTTGCCTGAGGGCAAGCCGGACGCTGGACGGGCTTCGTCCCGGGTGTATAAGGCGCCACCGGCTGGAGCGCAGGCGTTCTGAGCGCGAGCCCCTGTCGGTTCATGGATGACGGAACGGCCCCGGGATGCGGGTCCTCTCGGATGGTTTTGGGTCGGAGCCTCCGACCTTCGCAACCTTGTCCATGGCTCTTGTCGATCGCGTCGTTGGAGCCTTTCGGACGGTTCCAGCCGCCAGTGAGGAGTTTCGCATGTCGGAGCAGCGCGCCGCGGGAACGAGCGGGCCGCAGGCTGCCTGGTCGCCGGCGTCCTGGCGGTCCAAGCCCGTCGAGCAGGCTCCGGACTATGCCGATCCGGCGGCCCTCGCCCAGGTCGAAAAGCAGCTGGCCGGTTTTCCGCCGCTCGTCTTCGCCGGCGAAGCGCGCAAGCTGACGCGCGCCCTCGGCGCCGTGGCGGAAGGCCGCTCGTTCCTGCTGCAGGGCGGGGACTGCGCCGAAGCCTTCGCCGAACATGCGGCGGACAACATCCGCGACTTCTTCCGCGTCTTCCTGCAGATGGCGGTGGTGATGACCTTTGCGGCGGCGTCGCCGATCGTGAAGGTGGGGCGCATCGCAGGCCAGTTCGCCAAGCCGCGCTCGACACCTACCGAGACGATCGGCGGGGTGGAGCTGCCGAGCTATCGCGGCGACATCGTCAACGGCATCGAGTTCGACGCGGCGGCGCGCACCCCCGACCCGCAGCGCCAACTCGACGCCTATCGCCAGTCGGCGGCTACGCTGAATCTGCTGCGGGCCTTCGCGACGGGTGGCTATGCCAATCTGGAGAACGTGAACCGCTGGATGCTGGGGTTCGTGAAGGACAGCCCGCAGGCGAGCCGCTACGAGGAACTCGCCGGCCGCATCACCGAGACGCTCGGCTTCATGCGGGCGATCGGGCTCGATGCGGAGGCGCACCAGGAGCTGCGGCAGACCGACTTCTACACCTCGCACGAAGCGCTGCTGCTCGGCTACGAGCAGGCCCTGACCCGCATCGACTCGACCACCGGCGATCCTTACGCCACCTCCGGCCACATGATCTGGATCGGCGACCGGACGCGCCAGCTCGACCACGCCCACGTCGAATATTGCCGGGGCGTGAGAAACCCGATCGGCCTCAAATGCGGCCCGACGCTCAGGCCCGACGACCTGCTGCGTCTCGTCGACGTGCTCAACCCGGCCGACGAGGCCGGACGTCTCACGCTGATCTGCCGCTTCGGGGCGAGCAAGGTGGGCGAGCACCTGCCGGCGCTCATCCGCGCGGTGGAGCGGGAGGGCCGGACGGTGGTCTGGTCTTGCGACCCCATGCACGGCAATACGATCAAGACCTCGTCCGGCTACAAGACGCGGCCTTTCGATCAGGTAATGTCCGAGATCAAGACCTTCTTCGCCGTCCACCAGGCCGAGGGGACCTATGCGGGCGGCGTGCATCTCGAGATGACCGGCAAGGACGTCACCGAGTGCACGGGCGGCGCGCGCGCCATCTCCGAACACGACCTGCACGACCGCTACCACACCTATTGCGACCCGCGCCTGAATGCCGACCAGGCCATCGAGGTCGCCTTCCTGGTCTCCGAACTGCTCAAGCGGGAGCGGAACGCCGTCGCGCCGACGGTCCGGGTGGCGGCGGAGTAGGGCGGGCGGGACAGCCCGCCCGGCCGTATCCGCTCAGGCCTCCTTGCCTTCCTTCACGTCCATGGCATTGCCCCGCCAGACGAAGTCGTCGGCAAGCCACGCCCCGACGAACAGGAACGGCAGCAGGCAGTCGCGCGCGGCCCAGGCGAAGGGGGACATCCAGGTCAGGCGCCAGCCCGTCCGCAGCGCCAGGGCCGCCTCGCAGATGAACCAGAGCGCGGCCAGCAGACACCCCGCCAGCACGGGGTCGAAACCGTAGGCCCAGGCCGCGAAGGCACCCGAGAGCACCGCGAAGAACGAGCCGACGAAGATCTCCGGCAGGTAGAACAGCGGAAAGGTCACGCGCCGCAGCCGCGCCCATCGCAGCTGCCGCGACCAGACCTCCGCAAAGAGCCGCTCGCCGAGGGGCTGCTGGAAGGGGCTGTCGACCAGACGCACGCGCAGGCCGTGCCGGCGGACCAGTTTAGTGGCCGCAGCGTCCTCCGCCAGCTCCGCGCCGAGCGCCTCGATGCCGCCCGCCTCGTCCAGGAACGGACGGTGCCACAGCATGGTCTTGCCCTGGGCAAAGCCAAGGCCGATCGCCTCCGCCGCATACTGCCAGCGCGCCTGCAGCGTGTTGAGGAAGCCGCATTCCACCTCGGCCCAGAAGCCCTCGGGGTGCGAGCCGATCGGGGTCGAGCAGACCAGTCCCGTATCGGGCCGCCACGCCTGAAGGAGGCGCTGCAGGTAGTCCTTGGGCATGAGGACGTTGGAATCGGCCATCACGATCCAGTCGTGCGCCGCTCCCTTCCAGCCCTTGGCGACGTTGTTCAGCTTCGGGTTGGCATTGATCCAGTCGTCTCCCACGAGGATCCGGCTCGGGATATGCGGATGCTCCAGCACGAGCCGCCGTACCAGCGGCAGGACGGGGTCGTCGGCGCGTGCCGCGCAGAACAGCACCTCGTAGCGCGGGTAGTCGAGCCCGAAGCTGGAAGCGAGGGTCTCCTCGGCGAAATTGTCGAGCCCGCAGACGGGCCGGATGAGACTGACGGGGGGCGCGTCAGGCGGGGGCGGGAGCGGCGTCTTCCGCGCCGGGGCACGCACGGCCGCCACCGCGGTGCTCGCGATCTGTACGGTTGTCAGGATGACGCTTAGGCCCGCAGCGCATTGCGCAACCGTCATATGTTATTCCATGGTCTCAAAGCCTTACAGACCGAGAGAGCCTGCCAGCGCCAAGCGAAACTCCAAGCCTTGCCTGCCCGAAAGGGTAGCGGCTGTCCACTTCAAAGGTGCGCGCGTCCCAGATTCCCATACGCTTTCACCGGAGGTGTGTCCCCCCGTAGCCATCGCGGTTGACTTGGAACAAAACAAGAACATACTGCCTCCGACATGGTGCGGGGAGGCAAGGAATGATGCGGGCGCTGATCGAGGATGCACTGGAACTGTCCTGTCTGGCGGCGTTCATTGCCGGGGTCGCGGCACTGGCCCAGCCCGGCCTGGGCGCGTGGCTCGGCTGATTTGACGGTGGACGGCGGGAGCTCACGGCTCGACGGACGGGGCAGGGTGGCGGACAATGGCGCCCCCGCCCGAGCAGAGGACGATCGCGACGTTGATTGAGGACGGTCCCGGTTTTGTGCACCTTCACGTCCACTCGTCCTACTCGCTGCGGGAAGGCGCGCTGACCGTAGCCAAGCTGGCCAAGCTCGCGCTGGCCGACCGGATGCCGGCGCTCGCCATCACCGACACCAACAACCTGTTCGGAGCCCTGGAGTTTTCGGAGAAGCTCGCCAAGGAGGGGATCCAGCCGATCATCGGCCTGCAGCTCTCCGTCGATTTCGGGGACGGCGCCGCGCTGGGCGGCCGCTTCGACCTCAGCCGTGCCGGTCGGGGTGCCCTCGTGCTGCTCTGCACGTCGGAGCAGGGCTATGTCGATCTGATGCGGATCGCCTCGCAGGCCTTTCTGGATCCCGTCGACGGCGACGAGCCGCATGTCGCCTTCGAACGCCTGCGCGACGGGGTCGCCGGGCTGATCGTCCTGACGGGCGGCCCGTCCGGCCCGCTCGACAAGCTGATCGCGGCGGACCGCTCGGAAGCGGCCGCCCAGCGGCTCGTCAGGCTGAAGGAGCTCTTCGGCCCGGACCGGCTCTACGTGGAGGTGCAGCGGCACGGGCTCGACGCCGAGCGGGTGACCGAGCCCGAACTGGTCGATCTTGCCTACCGGCACGCGCTGCGCCTGGTGGCCACCAACGAGCCGTTCTTCGCCGGGCGCGCCGATCACGAGGCGCACGATGCCCTGATCTGCATCGCGGAGGGCGCGGTGATGGGAACGCCCGACCGGCGGCAGATGTCGCCCGATCACCGGTTTCGCACGCGGGCCGAGATGCTGGCGCTGTTCGCCGACCTGCCGGAGGCCACGCGCAACACGGTCGAGATCGCGCGACGCTGTGCCTTCCGGCCTCTTACCCGCAAGCCGATCCTGCCCCGGTTCACGGCCGCCGACGGCGCGGTGCTCGACGAGGTCCAGGCTCTCCGGGCCGAGGCCGAGGCCGGGCTGGAGGCGCGCCTCGCGCAAGTGGGACCGACTTCCGGCACCAGCATCGAGGCCTATCGGGAGCGGCTCGCCTTCGAGCTTGACGTCATCGTCAACATGAAGTTTCCCGGCTACTTTCTGATCGTGTCGGACTTCATCAAGTGGGCGAAGGCGCACGACATCCCCGTCGGCCCGGGCCGCGGATCCGGTGCGGGATCGCTGGTCGCCTACGCCTTGACCATCACCGACCTCGACCCGATCCGGTTCGGCCTCCTCTTCGAGCGCTTCCTCAACCCGGAGCGCATCTCGATGCCGGACTTCGACATCGACTTCTGCCAGACGCGGCGCGACGAGGTCATCGCCTATGTGCGCGACCGCTACGGGGCCGACCGGGTCGCGCAGATCATCACCTTCGGCTCGTTCCTGGCGCGCGGCGTGCTGCGCAATGTCGGCCGCGTCCTCGAGATGCCGCTCGGGCAGGTCGACAAGCTGGCCAAGCTCGTGCCGCAGAACCCCGCCCATCCCGTCACGCTCGCCCAGGCGGTGGAGAGCGAGCCGCGCCTCCAGGAGGCGGCGGCCAGTGACCCCAAGGTCGAGCGCCTCCTCGGCATCTCGCGGACGCTCGAGGGGCTCTACTCCAACGCCTCCACGCACGCGGCCGGCATCGTCATCGGCGACCGACCGCTGCACGAACTGGTGCCGCTCTACCGCGACCCGAAGTCCGACATGCCGGCCACCCAGTTCAACATGAAGTGGGTCGAGCCGGCCGGCCTCGTGAAGTTCGACTTCCTCGGCCTGAAGACGCTCACGGTCCTGCAGACCTGCCTTAAGCTTCTCGCACGGCGCGGCGTCGTACTCGATCTCGCGACGCTGCCGCTTGACGACAAGCCGACCTATGCCATGCTCGGCCGGGGCGAGACCGTGGGCGTGTTCCAGGTGGAAAGCGCCGGCATGCGCAAGGCCCTGGCCGAGATGCGGGCCGATCGCCTCGAGGACATCATCGCCCTGGTGGCCCTCTACCGGCCGGGCCCCATGGCCAACATCCCCGTCTATTGCGCGCGCAAGCTCGGGGAGGAGGAGCCGCAATATCCGCACCCGAAGCTGGAGCCCGTGCTGCGGGAGACCTTCGGCGTCATCATCTACCAGGAGCAGGTTATGCAGGCCGCGCAGGTCCTGTCGGGCTACACGCTCGGCGAGGCCGACATGCTGCGCCGGGCCATGGGCAAGAAGATCAAGGCGGAGATGGACGCGCAGCGCGCGCGCTTCGTGGACGGCGCGGTCGAGCGTGGCCTGCTCAAGCCCAAGGCGGACGAGATCTTCGACCTCCTCGCCAAATTCGCCGACTACGGCTTCAACAAGAGCCATGCCGCCGCCTACGCGCTGATCTCCTTCCAGACCGCCTATCTGAAGGCGAACTTCCCCGTCGAGTTCCTCGCGGCTTCCATGACGCTCGACAAGGCCAATACGGACAAGCTCGCCGAGTTCAGGAACGAGGCCCGCCGGCTCGGGATCAAGGTGGTCCCGCCCTCGATCAACCGCTCGGGCATCGATTTCGACGTCGATCCCGCCGAGCCGAACGCCATCATCTACGCCCTGTCGGCCATCAAGGGGGCCGGCGAGGGGCAGATCGCAGCCATCGTCGCGGCACGGGGCGCGGAGCCCTTCGGCTCGCTGGCCGATTTTGCGATGCGGCTCGGCGCGCGCGACGTGAACAAGAAGGTGCTGGAAAGCCTGGCCGCGGCGGGCGCGTTCGACGAACTGGAGGCCGATCGTGCCCGGGTCTTCGCCGGCGTCGAGCAGATCCTCGCCCTTGCCACGCGGACCGGCGACGAGCGGCGCGACGGCCAGAGCGCTCTGTTCGGCCGGGCGGACGAGCAGAGCGCCTTCAAGCTGCCCCGCGCCGAGCCGTGGCCGGCGGCCGAGCGGCTGCGACGGGAGTTCGACGCCGTGGGCTTCTTCCTGTCGGGCCACCCGCTCGACGACTACGCGGCGATCCTCCAGCGGCTGCGGGTCCGGCGCTGGTCCGACTTCGTCAAGGCCGTGAAGGAGGGGGACAGCAGCGCACGCCTTGCCGTCACCGTGCTCGATCGCACGGAACGGCGCACGAAGTCCGGCAACAAGATCGGCATCGTGACCCTTTCCGATCCGACCGGCCAGTTCGAGGCGATCATGTTCCAGGAGACCCTGAACGAGCATCGCGATCTGTTCGAGAAGAACGGGGCGGTGCTGATTACCGTCCATGCGAGCGCGGAGGGCGACGAGGTGCGGGTCCGCATCCTGCAGGCGGAAGCGCTGGACGCGGCCGCCCATCGCTTGCGCAAGGGGCTGCGCATCCA
>CAXTVD010000066.1:0-15540 GCA_964247575.1 uncultured Lichenihabitans sp. | reverse complement strand
TCAGCTGCTGAATGTCCGGAAGGTGGCGACCAGCCAACGGCAGCTCCTGGCGCGACCCGGAAGTGTCAACACTGCTTGCCGCTCAGTCGCAGTGGGGTTTAGGGCCCGCCATTAACACCGTCAGCACGTCGGCTGCGGTGGATTATTCCAGCGCCTGATAGACGACCGCGCGCATCGCAAGCTCGGGCACGTCGAAACTCATCAGCGACTGCGCCATGAAGATGGCGACCACCTCCTCCTTCGGATCCACCCAGAAATGAGTCTTGGCCGCGCCCGCCCAGCCGAACTCGCCGACGGACCCCGGCGCTGCCGTGGCAGCCACATCCAACAGCACGCGCGAACCGAGCCCGAAGCCATAGCCCATGAGCGGAAGGCCGCCGATCTCCAGCGGCAGCAGCGTCGCGGGGATGCGGTTCGCGTGCATCAGGTCCAGCGTCTTGCGGCCAATGATCCGCCGCCCCTCGAAGGTGCCGCCGGCGCATAGCATCTGCGCGAACCGCAAGTAGTCGCCCGCCGTGCCGAACAGGCCGTGGCCGCCGCGCTGGAAGGCGTCCGCCCGGTCGACCGGGTAGGTCTGGGATACGTCGATCCGCTGGTTCTCCCCCTGAGCCCACGCGGCGAGGCTGTCGGGGGAGGTGACGCCAGGGCGAAGGAGGTCCGGGCGGCCGTACATGGCTGCGAGGCGGCCACGCGCATCCTCCGCCACGCCAAAGCTCGTGTCGGCCATCCCCAGCGGCTCGAACAGGCGCTCGCGCAGCACGTCTCCGAGCGGCTTGCCCGCCACGACCTCGATCAGGCGCGCGGCAACGTCGATGCCGAGGCTGTAGATCCAACGTGAGCCGGGGTGGGCCGCCAGAGGGAAGCGGGCAAGGTCGTCAATGGCCTCCGCCAAGGATACGTCGGCCCGCAGGATCAGGGCGTCGTCGTACATCTTCGAGACGGGCGAGTCGCCGAGGAAGTGGTAGGTGAGGCCGCTGGTGTGGGCCATCAGGTCGCCGACGGTCATCGGCCGGGAGGGGTCGACGAGGCTGCCGTCTTCCGCAAGCACCTTCACGGCCGCGAAAGCGGGGAGGTGCTTCGCCACCGGGTCGACCAGGGTGAGCCGGCCCTCCTCGATCAGCGTCATCAACGCCGTGCAGACGATCGGCTTTGTCATCGAGTAGAGGCGGAAGACTGTGTCGGCCGCCATCGGCATGTCCGCCTCGCGGTCGCTCCAACCGTAAGTGCCGACGTGCACCACGGTGCCGCGCCGCGCCACCACCGTGGTGATGCCCGCATAGACGCCACGGTCGACGTAGCCCTGCATGAGGGCGTCGATCCGGGAGAGGCGACCCGCATCAACACCGACGCTCCTCGCGTCCCCGAGCACAACTGCCATGGCTTCCAACCCTTCAATGCCGCCCCGCGCGGGTCTGCCCGTTTATCCTTCGTCTACGGACGTGCAATTCACTCTGGAGAATCTTGGGTCGGGACCGTCGCTTCGCCACCCTCGCACTCGCGACCTTTGAAGCAAGCAGTACGAACTCGGCACTTCGGTCGGGCGCAGGTTAGTTGTTCAACGACGTTCAGTTACAGCCGTTGCGAGCCGCCTTGGGATGTGGGATAGGTTGAGGGGCAGCCTATTAGGCCGCTAATAAAAAGCTTATAGGGGTCAATGAGTTAGCGGACATTAGTGGCGGAGGGAGCGGGATTCGAACCCGCGATACGGTTTCCCGTATACACACTTTCCAGGCGTGCGCCTTCAACCACTCGGCCACCCCTCCAGAACCGGCAACGCTTCCGGCCCACCGGCGGCCACGTGCAGCGCGGCGCACTATAGCCAGGATGATCGTGGGTGCAACAGAAAGCGGGCGTGAGAGGGCCCGCAGCTTCGGCGCCGGCCCGGGGCTGTCGGAACTATCGGCGGGGTGCGGCCGTTCTGTATCCGCAAGATCGAACACGAGGAGTGACGTCGATGAGCAGTGCTTCGGACAAGGCCTCTGGCCTCGCCAATGAGGCGGTCGGCAACGTCAAGCAGGGCGTTGGCAAGGCCGTCGGATCGGACAAGATGCAGGCCGAGGGTCTGGCGCAGGAGGCCAAGGGCGATGCCCAGAAGGCCGTCGGCACCGCCAAGGACAGCGTCAAGAAGACGGCGGATACCGTCGCGGACGCAGCCCACAAGAAGCTCTGATCACCGTCAGACTTGAAACGTACCAAAGCCGGCCTTCGGGCCGGCTTTTTCTTGCGTTCAAGGGGATGCACCCGGCGATGTCAGCTTCAGGCGGCGGCCCGGGCCGATCCGGCGCGGCGGATTGGCGCCTTCTTCGACCAGAGAGGGCGGCCGAGGCGGATCGCAACCAGAGCCAGCCCGGTCCCCAGCACCCACCACGCCGGTCGGATCACATCGCTGAAGTCGAGATCGGCCTGGAGAACGCGGTTGTAAGGAACGTGGTTGACGATCTGGTACCATCCGGCTTCCAGGACCGCTGTCCCGATCGCGGCCACGGCGGCGAGAAGCCCGAGCCCGACGACACTGTCGGCCTGGTTCAACCGGCGCAGCCCGCGATACCCCATCAACAGGAACAGCAAGCCGCTCATCAGCACGGGTTGTGTCACGTCGAGCTTGGCTTGCAGCATGAAATGCCAGAGGGCCAGAAAGGCGACGACGTAGACGGCCTGATGCAGCCGGTTCCACCGTCTCGCGCCCAGTCGACGGATCATACCGTCTGTCGAGGTCCCGCCGAGCACCGCAAGCCCCACCAGCGCGATAAACCCGATGGTCAGGTAGAAGCGCAGGACGATCTCGCCGGCCACATGGGCCAGGTCACCGTGCTGGTCGACGATGTAGAGCGCGAAATGGATGAGGGTGTAGGCCAGCACCGCCAAGCCCAGCATGCGTCGCACGGCGATGAGCTTGCTCCAACCGCCCAGACTGCGCAGCGGCGTGATCGCCAGAGAGATCAGCAGAAAGCGCACCGACCAGGTGCCGATCTGGTGGATGGCCTCGGTGATGGGCTTGGGCGCAAGCCAGCCCGCCTCCAGTTGCGCCGCGACCCAGAGCCCCGGCGCAAAGAGGAGGACGAAGGTGACGAGCTTGAGAAGCGACAGGCGCCCCGCCCTGTCGAGCCAGGGCTGATATCGCGCGTCCATGAGTGCCCCCGCTACGACCCGCTAATTTAGCGCGTCTCCGAAACCTGCATCCGCGCCGACCGTATTTGCCTTCGAGTGCTCGACCGGGGACCGGCCCCCCTTGCCGTCCTGCGATCGTCAGGCGCTTTCCCTTCGGGGATGGCCCGCGCCGCGCCCCCCGGCGCGGGCCTAATCACTCCCGTTGTCAGTTCAGGCGACGCCAAGCTTCTTCTGGAGGCTCGTCGACGACGTCGTATACTGGAAGGTCAGCCGCTTGCCGGGGTACACGTAGCGATGCACCTTCTGGGCTGCGAGTGCGCCCTCGTGGAATCCTGAAAGGATAAGCTTCAACTTGCCGGGATAGCTGTTGATGTCGCCGATGGCGAAGATGCCGGGCACGTTGGTCTCGAACTTCTCCGTGTCGACCGGGATCAGGTTCTCGTTGAGATTGAGCCCCCACTCGGCGATCGGACCGACCTTCATCGTCAGACCGAAGAACGGCATCAGCACATCGCAGGCGACCTCGACCGTGCTGCCATCGTCCTGCTTGACGAGAGCGGCCTGCAACACGCCGTCCTCGCCCTTCAGGCTCGTGACCTGGCCGATCAGCAAATCCATCGCGCCGTCATCGACGAGGCTCCGCATCGCATTGACCGAATGGGGCGCCGCGCGGAATACGTCGCGCCGGTGCAGCAGCGTGATGCGCTCGGCCAGGGGATGCAGGTTCAGCGTCCAGTCGAGGGCCGAGTCGCCGCCCCCGACGATCAGCACCTTCTTGCCGACGAAGGCGTCCATTTTGCGGACGGCGTAGAAGACGGAGCGTCCCTCGAAGGCGTCGATCCCGGCGATCGGCGGCTTCTTGGGCTGGAAGGACCCGCCACCCGCGGCGATGACGAGCGCCTTGCACTCGAAGGTCTGATCGGCGTCGGTGGTCAAGCGGAACAGGGGTGCCTCGGCCGTGCCGAGCACGTTGACCGACTTGACCATCTCGCCGTAATGGAACTCAGGCTGGAACGGCTTGCATTGCTCGAGCAGGTTGTCGACCAGGCCCTGTCCCGTGACCATGGGAAAGCCCGGAATGTCGTAGATCGGCTTTTCCGGGTAGAGTTCGGCACATTGGCCGCCCGGCTTGCCCAGGATGTCGATGACGTGGACCCGCACGTCCAGCAGCCCGAGTTCGAAGACGGTGAAAAGCCCCACCGGGCCGGCCCCGACGATTACCGCGTCGGTCTTGATCACTTCGGTCATGGGAGGGTGCTCACGGGTCTCGGCGGTCCCTCAGCCCTGCTTTGCAGGTGTCCTGACGGTCAACCCCTCCAGGGCTGGCCGGACCTTGATCTGGCAAGAGAGACGGGAGTTCGGCTGCACCTCGAAGGCGAAATCGAGCATGTCCTCCTCCATCGGATCGGGCTTGCCCGTGGCTTCCACCCATTCGGGCTCCACATAGACGTGACAAGTCGCGCAGGCGCAGGCCCCGCCGCACTCGGCCTCGATCTCCGGGATCCCGTTGCGCACGGCCGATTCCATTACCGTCGAGCCCTGCTCGGCCTCGACATCCCGCGACTGACCAGCGGAGTCGATGAACACGATTTTTACCATGATGGTCCGGTCAACCCCCGAACTTCCGATCTGTGCCTCGCGCGGACCTGACGCCCGGACGCTCATCGAGATCAACCAACTCGCCTTGCTTAGCGATTTTCTTTCGCAATAGCGAGAGCCGTTCCCCGAAACTGCGCCCTCGCACCGTCCCTCGTCCCGGCGCCGGGCGGGCTTTCAGCTCGGGCTGCGGTGCGACAGATCGTCGATCACGGCGCAGACCTGCGCCACGCTTCGCCCCAGCGCCAACAGCCTGTCGCGTTCCTGCGGGCCGGCTGCGGCCGCGCCACTCCGGCGGAGGTCGTGCTCCATGGCTTCGGCCTGCGTCGCGACCTGCCAGGAGCCGACGGCGCGGGCCGAGCCGCACAGCGTGTGCAGCAGGTCAGCGGCGCGCGGCGCCGGGCCCTCAGGGCCGGGACGAAGTAACCGGTCCGACCGACCCGAGCCATCGAGGGCGGCGAGGATGCGTTTGGCCTGCTCCGCGAAGAGCCCGAGCAGTTCGGCTTGGAGGTCGCGATCGCCCAGGGTCTGCTGGTCGAGATGGTCGAAATCGAGCGCCGGGGCATTCCGGGACGACGGGAAGTCGGGGGACGGCTGCACGCGTTGCTCTCCACCGAGGCGGTCGTCACCCCCGGGCGGGGCGGTTGGTCGACGGCCTCGAGGGCGAGTACCGGCGCGTTAACGACGTTTCCCGATTGACCGGCGGCCCGGTTTGCAACCGAGGCGCCCTGCCGAGTAGACTGCACGTTGGTTAACGAAGCGTAGCAGCTCGTCCGGACCCACGAGGCAAGAGTGGATTCGGATCGGCTGAGCCGATGTCGTCCCTGCTGCACCGGTCCTGAGCAAAGGCCGATGCCCTGCGGGGCCCTCGTCCGGCTGAATAGTTGGTGGTGCATCGTCTTGCGGCGGCGATGCCGGCCCGAATGAGTTTCCGCGTCGGGGTTTATCATATGGGCGTGCAGAATCAGGCCAAGGATCCCGCGGCCGCGGCCCTCCTGGCCATTGAGGAAGCGCTTAATCTGGTCAAGACGGAGGACGTTCCGGCGGCGGAACAGGGAGCGCCGCGGATCGGCGTTCAAAGCGAGGACGCGGCCGTCAGCCAGGCGCCGATCCTTGCGGCGGTGTCGCGCGACGGCCCCGTCCCGGGGGACCCGGAGGCGCGGTCGCCTAGTCTGGCCGTCCTGCCTGACGAAGCGCGGGACGGGACCCCGGTCAAGGCGGAGCCCGCAAAGCGGGCGGGTCTTGGGTTTGGCCCCTCCTCGCCCCCCGCCAACGACGACCGGCAGTCGGTCGGCCAGATGCTGAGCGGCCTGCGTCGGCCGACGAGCCCCCTTCCCTATGTGGTGGCCGGCATCGTCTGCGTGATCTGGGCCGCCTTCGTGCTCCTGATGGCCCATGCCCGCGCGATCAGCCTCGAGGCCTCCGCGGGCACCGACCTCGGCGTGCTGGCGGCTGTTCTCGTCGGCCCCATGATGCTGGCGCTCCTCGCGGCCTCCTTGGTCGTGCGGGCGCAGGAGATGCGATTCGCCGCGCGGTCCATGACCGAGATCGCCATGCGGCTTGCCGAGCCCGAAACGATCGCCACCGAGCAGGTCGTCGACCTCTCGCATGCCATCCGCCGCGAGGTCGCCGCGATGGGCGACGGCGTCGAGCGTGCGCTGGCGCGGGCCGGCGAACTTGAGACCATGGTCCGCTCGGAGGTGTCCAACCTCGAGCGGTCCTATTCGGACAATGAGCGGCGCATGCGCCAGCTGATCGGCGAATTGTCGAGCGAACGCGAAGCCATCGTGTTCAACGCCGACCGGGTTCGCAATGCGATCACCAACGCCAACCAGGTCCTGTCGCGCGAACTCGAGAGCACCAGCGAGCGGATCGCGGCCAGCGTCACGGAGGCGGGCGTGCGCGTAACCGAGGCGCTCGGCGCCAAGGGAGCGGAGATCACCTCGGCCCTGCGCGGCACAGGCCAGACCATGGCCGAACAGATCGCGGCGCATGGCTCGGACATGGTCGAGCAGCTGACCGTGACGACCCACACGGTGTCCAGCCAGATCACGAGCGCGACCACCGGCGTCGCCCAGACGCTCGCCGAGCGGATCGGGGCTGTCGACGAACGGTTGCGCATTGCCGGCGACGCCCTTCTGGGCGATCTCGTCGCCCGGGGCGACGACGTGGCCCAGCGCCTCGAAGCGACGGGATCGGCCATCGCCGATACGATTTCGGAAAGGGGCGACCGGCTGGTCACGCGGCTGTCGGACACCAACGACCGCATCCACGAAACGGTCGCGATCCACGGCAAGGCGCTCGATGAGAACATCGCTGCGACCGGGGACCGCCTTTCGGTGCTGTTCGCCGAGCGGACCGATGCGGCCCGCGACGCGCTGGCCGCCTCGGCCACGACGCTGGCTTCGCTGTTCGAAGCCCGCCATGCCGAACTGACGGGGACCGAGGACCGAATGACGGCCCTGCTGGCCGAGCGGACCTCCGGAACCCGGGAGGCGATCGAGCAGGCCGGCTCCATGCTCGATGCGCTCTTCGAGCAGCGGCTTCACGATTTCGCCGCAGCGGGAGAGGGCTTCTCCCAACGCTTCGACGCGCAGACGCAGGCGGCCCAGCAGACGATCGGAGCCGCCACGGCGACGGTCGAGCGCCTCTTCGACGAGCACGGGTCGCGATTGAATGGCGGCGAGGACAGGATCGCCGCCTTGCTGGACAACCATGTCGGACAAGCGAGGGAAGTGTCCCGCCTCGGCAGCGAGCAGATCGACAAGGTTCTGTCGGCGCGGCACGCGGATCTCGCCTCGGCCGGCGCGCGGCTTGCCGAACTCCTCGACCATTACGGGACGACGACCCACGCGGCCCTGGAGCACGCGGCCGAGTCGTTCGACCAGATGCTGGCCCAGCGTCATGCCGACCTTGTCGCCGCCCAGACCAGCGTCGCGCAGACGCTGGCCCAAGGGCACGATCAGACGTCCGCGCTCATCGAGCGGATCGGTCCCGACGTGCGCCAGGCTTTCGACGAGAGTCAGGCTTCGTTCGCCGGCCTCGGCGAGCGGTTTGGCCGGTCCATCGGCGAGGAGAGCGTCCGCAGCCAGGCCGCCATCGCCCAGGCCATGGATGCCATCGCGGCACGTTTCGGGCAGAGCCGCGACCAACTGGCGGCGCTCGGTGGCCAGGTGGCCGACTCCGTGGAAGAGCGCGGCGCGATGGTGCGCGAAGCGATCGCGGCCGAGCGGGACCGCCTCGCGGCGTTGCTCGAGGAGCAGCACGCCAACCAGGCCGCCTTTGGCGACCAGCTGACCGGGACGCTGATGGAGCGGACCATGGCCACCGCGGGCCTTCTCAACGGCTCTGCCGAGACCATGAGCGGCCTGATCAGCCGTCATCGCGACGAACTGGCCAAGCTCGGCGATGATCTCGCCGCCACGCTCGACCAACGCGTCGTCGCCGCACAGGACACGGCTCTCGCCGGCGCCGACCGTCTCATCGCCGCTCTCGATGAACGCACGCAGACGATCGCCGGGACGATCGACGCGTCGGTGGATCAGGCCACGCAGCGCATCGAGCGTCATGGGGAGGATCTGGCCGCGATCGGAGACCGGGTCGCGGCCTCGCTGGACGAGCGGCTCCGTGCCGCGGCCGATCACCTCCAGGAGAGGTCGGACGCGGTCGGCGCCGCCTTCGCCCGCCATGGTGCGACCGTCAGGGAAGCGGGCGACCAGTTCGCGGCCGTCCTGTCCGCCCGGACGGAGGACAGTGCCCGTGGCCTGGCCGATCAGGTGGTCCGCCTCACAAGCCTCTTCGACGACCGCCATGCGATCCTGCAGGCCTCCACCGAGGACCTTGCGACCGCGCTGGACAACCACGGCGGCCAGTCCGCAGCCACGCTCGCGCAACTCGGCGAGCAGCTCGGGCAGCTCTTCAGCCATCATCAGGCCGATCTGGCCGACTTCCGCGACTTGCTGCAGCGTGCGGCGGCGGAGCGGGTCGACTCGGTCGAAAACGTCATCCACGCCGCGAACGACCGGATTGCGGGAAGCTTCGAAGCGCAGACCGAGGCGCTGACGAGCCTGGGCGACCGCTTCGCCGCGATCCTGGACGAGCGATCGGCGGCCCTGGCGGAGCTCCTCTCCGGATCAGGCGAGGCCATGACGCAGCTCTTTGCCGAACACCACGGCGAGCTTGCCTCCGTGGGCGAGCAGGTCGGCCTGTCTGTGCGGGAGCAGGCGCTGGAGGCGCGCGAGGGCTTCCGGGCGTCGACCGAGGCCGCCATCCAGACGCTGGCCGAACGGCACGGCGAAATTCAGGCGGCCGGCCAGGCCGTCGCGGCGACGATCGAGTCGCAGGCCGCCGCGGCCCGCGACATGCTGGGCGCCACGACGGAGGCGACCCGCCGGGCGCTCGAAACGGCGACGCTGGATCTGACCGGATCGGGCGACGCTATGGCTCAGCTGCTGGCCGACCACCATGCCGAGCTCGCCGCCTTCGGTGATCAGTTCGGCCTTGCCGTGCGGGAACAGGGGCTGCAGGCGAGCGATGCGCTGCGCCAGTCCGCTGCTGCTGCCGCGCAGGCTCTGGCCGAGCGCCAGGGCGAAGTGGCCCAAGCCGGCCAGGCCATCGCGACGACCATCGAGATCCAGGCGGTCGCGGCGCGCGACTCCCTCGCTGCCACGACCGAGGCGACACGCCGCGCGCTGGAAGGCGCCGCGGTCGAGTTTGCCAAGCTGTTCGCGGAGCGCGAGGCGCACCTCCAGAGCGTGATGGCCGATCATCTCGAGGCGCTGCGCAGCGACTTCGATCAGGCGATCGAACATGCCCTGTCCGGCGTCGCCGAAAGCGGCAACGCCTTCCATGCCCGCTTCGGCGAGACCGCCTCGGACGTGGTCACAGCGATCGGCACACACGGCGACAGGGTCAACCAGCATATCGCGGACCGTCTGAGCGGGTTGCGGAGCGCGTTCGAGGACCAGGCCGGCACGCTGACGAGCGCCATCGAGGTTCATACCGGACAGCTTGCCCGGCATTTCGCCGAGCAGCTCGGCCAGGTCGAGGCCGTGCTCACCGGCCAGGGCGACGGCTTCATCGAGCGGGTTTCGGCCCAGGCCAGCGATGCCGCGGGCCTGGTGGACGACCGGATGGCCACCTTCGAGGAGCGGATCGGCGTGCATGCCGGACGCCTCCAGAACAGCTTCGACGACGCCCTCTCGCGGGTCGAGCAGGGTCTGGACAGCCGGTCGAAGGCCCTCAACGAGTCGCTGGCCCAGCGCACGATGGAGGTTGCGACCGTGCTCGGCACGGGAGGTCTCGAAGTGACCCGCGCCATCAGCGAAAAGGCCCAAGAGATCAGCCTCGCGCTGCGGAACGAATCGACGGCGCTGGCCGAGGCGCTCGGGGCAAGGGCGGCGGAGATCGACGGGGTCCTGGGCGGGCAGGTCGATGCGATGACGGGCGGACTCGATACCCGGATCGCGCGGCTGCAGACCGGCATCGTCGACCGCCTCGATCGCCTCAGCAACGAGATCGAGGGCCGTGGGCGGGCCGTCAATGACGGCCTGGCGGCGCGGGCGGAGGAGATCGATCGTGTCCTGAGCGATCACACCCGGCTGATCGAGACCACCTTCAGCGACAAGGCGGGTGCGCTGTCATCCTCCCTCGACCAGCGGGTGCAGATCATCGTCGACACCGTGAGCGACAGCACGGCGGCGGCGGACAGCGCCCTCGAGGCGCGGACCGCATGGATGCAGGAGGTCCTGTCGGCCCGCCTCGAGGAGATCCAGCATCTCGTGGGCTCCGGCGCCGAGGATATCGAGCGGACGCTGGACGAGCGGGCCGGTGCCATCCACCACGCCGTGACCAGTCATGTCGACGGGATCAAGACCGTCGTGGGCGACAGCATCATCGTGCTGCAGGATGCGGTCGGGACCCAGACGCGCTCGATCGAGCAGCAGGTCGCGGCCATGCGCGCCCTGATCGAGAACCATGATGCAGATGTCGGGGCGGTGCTCGACACCCATGTCTCAACGGTCCGCACGGTGATGGGCGGCTCCGTGGCGGCGCTGAACGGCACGATCGCGACCCACACGGCCGACATGGATCGCCACCTCGCCACCCTGGAAACGGTGCTCGACACGCGACATGCGGCGCTGGACGGCACCCTCCAGTCCCATATGCAGAACGTCGATGCGTTGCTCGGCGACGCCCGGACGGGTCTGGACGGCACGCTCTCCACCCAGACCAAGGCCATCGAGCGCGCGGTGGCGGGCCAGGTCGCGACCATCACGACCTCGCTGGACACCCACGTCGAGGCGATCAGCACCGTGCTCGGCGAGACGACGGAGCGCCTGGATGCGACGATGGGCGCGCGCGCCGGCGAGATCGCGACCACCCTGCAGGGCCGGGCGGCCGATATCGAAGCCTCGCTGTCCGACAATATCGATACGATGCACCGGGCGCTCGGCAGCAACGTCAGCACGATGGGTTCCGTGCTGACCACGGCGCTGACGGCCCTCGACCGCTCGCTGGGCACGCATGCCACCGACATGACGCGCACGCTGCACGACCGGGCCCAGGAGATCGGCACCGCTGTCACTCAGTCCGGCAAGGAACTGCAAACCTCGCTCGATGCCGCGACCGCGACCTTCGGGCGGACTCTCGAGCGTGGCACGCAGGCGATCGCGGCCACGCTCCAGGACCGGCAGGCCGATGTCGGCGACGTCCTGCAGACCCATATCGGAGCGTTGACCGCCTTGCTCAGCACCGCCGTCCGCGACCTCGATGGCACGCTGTCGTCTCGCTCCGGCGAGGTCACGCAAGCCATCGGCGATCGCCTGGGTGAGGTCCACGCCACGCTGGAGCACCGAATCGGCGCCATCGCGAGCCTTCTCGACGCCCGCAGCAACGCCCTGCACCAGACGCTGGCGGCCCGGTCGGGCGATTTGCACGACCTCTTCGACAGCCAGGGGCCGTTGCTCGTCGAGCTGCTGTCCTCGCGCGGCGGCGACGTGGCGCATGCGCTGGCCAGCGTCGGCGAGAAGGTCGCCGATACGATCGAGGACCGTGGCAATGCGCTGGTGCGTCAGATCGCCGAGAAGCAGGCCGAGCTTGCGGCGTCCATCGACGGCTCCGCGCTGAGCCTGCGCCGCTCGCTGGACACGAGTGCGCGGGCCTCCGTGGCCGCCCTGGTCGGCACCGGCGACACGCTGAAGAACGAGGTCGGCGGCTTACTGGAACGGCTGGATGCCACCAATGCGGCCCTGTCGAGCCTGGTCGAGGAGGCCGGGACCAACCTCGCCCATATCGACCGCTCGATCCAGAATCGGCTGTTGGACCTGGGCGAGGACATGCAGAAGGTCACCGCGGAGGTCGAGGCGATCAACGCCACGGTCGGCGCGCAGATCAACGACGCCCAGGCCGTGGCCGCGGCCATCGGCGCTCAGCAGCAGGTTCTCGCCGAGACGGCGCGGGCCCTGGTCGCGACGCGCAACGATGTCGATGCCGACGTCGAGGCGCGCCGCGCCATGCTCGATGGGCTCATCGCCAACCTCAACCTGCGGGTCGAGGATTTCGACGGCGTCATGCGCTCGCTCACCACCGTCGTGGACGAGTCGCTGCAGAACGCCGAGGCCCGGGCGCGCGACCTTGGCAGCTTCCTGTCCGAGTCGGCGCACAGCACCGCCGAATCGATCACCGGGCATTTCGACACCTTGCGCGCGGCCACGGCCGGCGAACGGGATCAGACCACCCGCGAGTTGCGGACGCTCACCGAGCAGTCGACCACGGACATCTCGCAGATGTTCGGGGGAGCCATCGAGACCTTCCGCTCCGCGGCGAACGAGATGCGTCAGCTCGCCGGCAACGTGCATCGCGAACTCGAGGCGACGCGGAAAGAGCTGCAGCGCGCGACCATCGACCTGCCGCGCGAAACGGCCGAGCAGGCCGGCGAGCTCCGCCGGACGGTCGAGGAGCAGATCAAAGCTCTCCAGGACCTGACCACCTTCATCGGGCGCAGCACGATCGGGAACGACGTGGTAGAGGCCTCCCCGTCCCGCCGGTCCGACGATGCCGGCTCCGCAGGGGCAGGCCGGGTCCCGGCACGGCCAAGCGAGGCGCGCCCCGCGCCTGCGGCGCCCGTTCGGTCGCCCCGGCCGACCCCTGCCGACCTGCCCGCGCCGCCGGACGCCACACCGCGGTCTGCCCCCGGACGCACGCCCACGCCGGTCGACCGGGAGCGGGGCTGGCTGTCGGACCTGCTCGCCCGGGCGAGCCGGGACGAGGATACGGAACGGACACCGGCGGCTCGCCCGGCGTCCCGGCCGGCACCGGCTGCCCCCGCTTCGACGGGCGCTCGGTCCCGCCCGGCCGAGGCGGCCGGCGGCTCGCTGGCCAGCTTGTCCTTCGACATCGGCAAGCTGATCGACGATGCGGCGATGACCGCGGCATGGGAGCAGTTCCGCCGCGGCGAGCAGAACGCCTTTACACGGCAGCTTTACACCGTCCAAGGCCAGCAGACCTTCGACGAGGTTCGCCGTCGCTACCGCACCGACAGCGACTTCATCGAGACCGTCAATCGCTACACGCAGGAGTTCGAGCGGCTGCTGACGGAAGTCGGGCGCGAGGACGGCGATGGAAGCGTGACGCGAGGCTATCTCGCCTCCGAGACGGGCAAGGTCTATACCCTGCTCGCCCACGCCGCAGGACGGCTCGACTCGTAACGGATCCGGCCAGCATAAGCGCGGATCGGCCTGTGCCGATCCTCTTCCCGCCTCGCGCGCGGCTGCTCATCAGCCGCGCCGCTTCGAGACACACCATGCGCCGGACGCTGTCCTACGTGGTCGAACGCTTTCCCCTCGCGAGCGCCTTCGTGATCGCGCGGGGCGCCAAGACCGAGGCGGCCGTCGTCGTCGCTACGATCCGGCAGGGCGACCATCGCGGCCGCGGCGAGTGCGTCCCCTATGCCCGCTACGGCGAGAGCCTGGACAGCGTCGCGCAGCAGATCGAGAGCGTCCGAACCCCGATCGAGGCAGGCGCGGACCGGGCAGCGTTGCAGGGCCTGCTGCCGGCCGGCGCCGCGCGCAACGCGCTCGACTGCGCCCTCTGGGACCTCGACGCGAAGCGGCTCGACCAGCCTGTGGCGAGCCTTGCCGGGCTGCACCGGCTCGGCCCCGCGACCACGGCGTTCTCGCTCTCGCTCGGGACGCCGGCCAGCATGGCGGAGGCGGCCCGCGCCGCCGCGCATCGGCCGATCCTCAAGGTCAAGCTCGGGGGCGCGGGTGATCCCGAGCGCATCAGCGCCGTGCGCATCGCCGCCCCCGATGCCGAGCTGATCGTTGATGCCAATGAGGCCTGGCGCGAGCATGATCTCCACGCCAACTATGCGGCCTGCGTCGAGGCCGGGGTGGCGCTGGTGGAGCAGCCGCTGCCGGCCGGACTGGACGGCGCCCTCGCCGGGCTGCATCGCGCCGTGCCGGTCTGTGCGGACGAGAGCGTGCATGACCGCGCCGGCCTGTCCGCGCTGCGGGACCGCTACGACGTTCTGAACATCAAGCTCGACAAGACGGGCGGGCTGACCGAGGCCCTTGCCGTCGCGGCCGAAGCGGAACGGCTCGGCTTCGGCCTGTTTGTCGGCTGCATGGTCGGGTCCTCGCTGGCCATGGCGCCGGCCCTTCTGCTCGCACCGCGGGCGCGCTTCGTGGACCTCGACGGGCCGCTGCTGCTGGCGCAGGACCGCGAGGACGGACTCCGCTATGAGGGCTCGATCGTGCATCCGCCAAAGCCGGCGCTCTGGGGCTGACCGGTCACGCCGCTCCCGCTCACTCCATCACGGCCGCGCGCAGGATGCAGACCATGGTGGCGCGGGCCGGCCGGTCGGACCGGTTGACGATGGCGTGCGGCCGATCGCAACGGTAGCGGAGCGTTTCGCCGGCCCGCGCATGCTCGATCTCGCCGGCGACCTCCACGGTCAGGTCGCCGTCGATGACGGACAGGCACTCGATCGAGCCGCGCTGATGGGCTTCTGAATCGAGCCGGCCACCCGGTTCGGCCTGAAAATCATACCACTGCAGCCAGTCGACGGTCTTGATCCAGCCGATGATGGCGAGGTGACAGCGCCCGTCATCCGACACGAGGATGGGCGTGTCCCCCTTGCTGCATCTCTCGACGAAGGGACCGTCGTCGGCGGCCTGCAGCACGCGTTCGATCGACACGTCCAGGGCCTGGGCCAGCCGCCAGATGGTCGTGAGGGTGGGATTGGTCTCGTTGCGCTCGATCTGGCTGATGATCGACTTGGCCACGCCGGATTGGTCCGACAATTCCGATAGGGAAAGGCTCAGGGACTTGCGCATCCGCTGGACGGTCTTGCCGAGCTGGCCCGACACGGCCGCCGCCCCCGCCTCAAGTGCCTTGATCTTGTCCCGCCCCTCGACACCCATGACGGCCGGCCTGCCCCACCTCGACGACACCGCACGCCGCGGCGCCTTCTGTTTGCCAGGGTAAACGGAACCGTTCGGAAAATCGAACCCTGTCCCGCGCGCCCAAGCGACGACACAGCAACATCGACGCCGGGCCGAGCGTGGCGGATTTGCTGCGAGCGGGCCTTTTCGCCGCCCGCGTGTTGCTGCCCACAGCCCGGCGAGCCGATAGTCGAGCTCTGTCATACGGATGCCATGGGATGCATTCCATGAAGAGGGCACGATCAGGGGCCAACGCATGAGCGAACCGATCATCCAAACGCGGCAGCTGCGGGCGCTGTTCATTTCCGATCTCCACCTCGGGACCAAGAGCTGTCAGTCGGCGCTGCTGCCCGATTTCCTGAAATGGCATGACGCCGAGACGATCTACCTC
>CAXTVD010000065.1:0-15545 GCA_964247575.1 uncultured Lichenihabitans sp. | reverse complement strand
TTGAAGCGCTTCTTGGCGCCTGACTTGGTCTTCAGCTTGGGCATTTGGCTCTCCGCAATGGTGAAGCCGGCCCGCCGCCGATGTGGCGGGGGCGGCTGGTTCGATCGTTTGATGGACGAGCGAATGAACCGCCACGGCAGCCCTGGTGAGCCGGACGGTTCGAAGTGCCGCCTTATAAGGTTCGGGGCCGATTTGGCAAGGTCGTTGACAAGGGTCGGACGAGGATCACCGAAATTGGGCCGTCGCGAGCGCCTCCAGGACGTTGGCGCCGCCTGCCAGTTGCGGGTTGGATGGCTCGAATCCCTCCCGGGTTTCCCGGGCTCGGACGAGCGCAGCGGCCCGTCCGAAGACCTGATCCAGGCCCGCCGCGCCGGTCGCCTGCCGGAGGGCCTCGTTGAAGAAAGCTTCGCCGAAATAGGTCCACGTGGCGGTCGCCGTGCAGCCGAACGAGGGGTGGGTCGCATCCGCCGCCGTGATGACAAGCAAATCGGGGCCGGCGAGCCCCGTGAAGATGCCGGAAAAACAGGCCGAGACGATCAGCACCTTCTTCCGCACCCGGCTCGTCTTGAGCACGGCATCGAGCGCGGCGGGTGACAGCAGGCCTTCGAGACGGCCGCCCTTCTCGGCGATGCCCTCGGGCGACCCATGCGAGGAGAGGAAGACGAACAACACGTCCCGCTCGGGATCGAGCCCCTTCCCGGCCTCGGCGATGGCCGCGATCATGTCCGGCGGCCCGGCGCCGAGCCGGGTCCGGCTGTTGCTGCGGAGCACCGTGGCGACGGCGCCATAGCGCCGCGCGAGAAGAGCGGTCCCTTGGCGGGCCTCCGAAAGAAAGACGCCCTGGTCGCTCCAGAGGGCGAAGGCCGTGATCGCGGTGCGCGCGTCGGCCGCAACGGCGCGCGATGGAAGCGCGGCGGCGAGCCACGCGCAGGCGATCACCGCCGACCAGACCGCTTTCGAGGCTGCCCGCCGCCGGTTGATCACCGGTGTAGAAACCATGCCATGCGCCCCGCAGGCATTCGCATCGCCGGTGTCCGGACCCGATAGGTGAGTTTTTTCAAAGCGATACTCCCGTTGCTCCGTGCTTGACACGCTTTCGTCCTATTTCTAAGGTCCGCCGCGTCGACCGACCATCGTCCGGCTTCCATTCAAGAAAATGTCAGGGCACGGGGTTCCGGGCCATCGCGCGGAGGTCCGTCTGTGACGAAGCCGGAGCAAGGAGATGGTGAGGACGACGCGGCGATGCGACGCCGCCTCGCGTCCCTGTCGCGCGATCTGAAGAAGCCGGGTGGGACATCCAACGGCCCGGCGGCGGGGGGCCCGATGCCGCAAGGAGTCGGCCAGGCGGTCAGCCTCGGCTTCCGCGTGATGTCGGAGTTCGTCGCAGCCGTGGCGGTGGGCGGCTTCATCGGCTGGCTGATCGATCGTGGGCTGGGAACGTCGCCGTTCGGATTGATCCTGTTCATCGCGCTCGGGACCGCGGCGGGATTTTGGAGCGTCTACAGGGTTGCGACGACGACCGGAGCCAAGTAAGCGAAGGGCCGATCACGATTTGGCCATCGTCGCGAGATCCTCCGGAGCGATCTGAGCGGTCCGGGTGAGAGCCTGCTCGGGATCGGGGTGTTTGGGAGAAGTCCGCGTGCCGGAAAATGCGATCGATCCGATCCATCAGTTCAACATCGAGCGGATCCTGGACTTCCATCTGCTCGGCTACGACGCGTCCTTCACCAACGCGTCACTGCTCATGGTCATCATCCTGGGCCTGGTGTCGCTTGTGATGATCGCCGGCACCTCCCGGCGTTCGATGGTCCCGGGCCGCCTCCAGGCGGCCGCCGAGATGTCCTACGAATTCGTCGCCGACACGGTGCGCGGCTCGGCCGGGCAGGAAGGGATGCGCTTCTTCCCCTTCGTGTTCAGCCTCTTCATGTTCGTTCTCTTCGCCAACCTTCTCGGCCTGCTGCCGTTCAGCTACACCGTCACCAGCCAGATCGCTGTGACCTTCGCGCTGGCGGCCCTCGTCATGGCCGTGGTGATCATTTACGGGATCGCCCGGCACGGCACCCATTTCCTCAATCTGTTCGCCCCGTCCGGCGTGTCGCCGATCATCCTCCCCTTCATCGTCCTGATCGAGGTGATCTCCTTCCTGTCGCGGCCCATCTCGCTGTCGGTGCGGCTCTTCGCCAACATGCTGGCCGGTCACATCACCCTGAAGGTGTTCGGCGGCTTCATCGTTCTGATGCTCGGAGCCGGCGGCTTCGCCGCCCTGATCTCCCCGCTCCCGCTCCTGGGCATCATCATCCTTACGGCGTTCGAACTCCTGGTCGCGGTCCTGCAGGCCTACGTCTTCGCCATCCTCACTTGCGTCTACCTCAACGACGCAATTCATCCGGGCCACTGATAAAGATCGCAACAACAAACGTTGCCCGACCCAACTCCCGACGGAGCACTTCATGGACCCCACGACTGCCAGAGAACTCGCCGCCAGCTACACCGATGCGGCTAAATTCATCGGTGCCGGCCTGGCCGCCATCGGCATGGGCGCCGCCGCCATCGGCGTCGGCACCATCTTCGGGAACTTCCTCTCCGGCGCCCTCCGCAACCCTTCGGCGGCCGACGGCCAGTTCGGTCGCGCCTTCATCGGCGCGGCGCTCGCCGAAGGTCTCGGGATCTTCGCCTTCCTCGTGGCGATCCTGCTGCTCTTCGTGAAGTAGAACAAACGCGACGGGCAGGTCCTTCTCTCCGGAGGGGCGCCTGCCCGCTTTTGCCGCAGCATCCTAAGGACCATCCATGGCCGCGCCTGAAACCGGAAGCACCATCGCACCCGGCGTGCTCGACAACCCCGATGCCGGTCATCAGGCGAACGTGTTCCCGCCGTTCGACGCGCATAATTTCCTGCCGCAGCTGATCTGGCTGGCCATCATCTTCGGCGCCCTCTACTGGCTGATGTCCCGCATTGCCCTGCCGCGGGTCGCCGATATCCTGGAAGCGCGGCGATCGCGCATCGCGCGCGACCTCGACGATGCCCGCCTCATGCAGGATCAGGCGCACGCCGCGAGTGAGGCGTATGACAAGACGTTGGCGGACGCCAAGGCTCGCGCCCAGGGGCTTGCCCAGCAGACCCACGACAAGCTGCACGCCGAAGCCGAGGCCAGGCGGCACAGGCTGGAGGACGAGTTGAATGCCAAGCTCGCCGCAGCCGAACGGCAGATCGGGGAGACCAAGGTCCGGGCCATGAGCAGCGTGCAGAGCATCGCGCGAGACGCCGCGACCTCAATCGTCCAGCACTTGACCGGAAACGCCCCGAGCGAAGACGCGCTCGATCGGGCCACCCAGCCGACTCCGGCGCAGTAAGGCCACCATCATGCATATGGACGCGGAATTCTGGGTCGCGCTCGGCTTCGTGATCTTCGTGATCGGGCTGGGTTACCTCGGCGTGCACACCAAGATGAACGCCGCGCTCGACGAGCGCGCCAACAAGATCAAGGCCGAGCTTGCGGAAGCCAAGCGCCTGCGCGAGGAGGCCGATGCGGTCCTGCAGAGCTACAAGCGCAAGACGGCGGCGGCGGAAACGGAGGCCGCCGCCATCGTCGCGCAGGCGCGCACCCAAGCCGAGATGATGGCTCGGGAACCCGAGACGCGCATGACGGACTTCATCGCGCGACGGACTCGGCAAGCCGAAGAGAAGATCGCCATGGCGGAGACCCAGGCGTCGGCCGATGTCCGCGCGGCGGCGTCGGATGCAGCGGTCGCCCTCGCCACGCGGGTCTTTGCCAATGACCCGCAGGGAACCGGCGTCACGGCTCTGGTCGAGCGGGAAATCGGCAACCTGCGAGCCCGGCTGAACTAAGCGCTACGGGAAGGCGCTCATGCAGGGTGTCGACTTGGCAGCAAAATGCTGCGCAACGCTCGCTGTCGACGGTGGAAGCCTCTTGCGATGCGGCAAAAGCGACGCCGGTCGTGTCCGCCCCCGAGGGTAAAGGCGAGGCGTGTTCAGCCGGCCACGAGCGCGCGATGGATGGCCCAGACAGCATCGGCAATGCCAAGGCCGAGGCCCAGCGTCATCAAAGCTTTCATCACGAACGACTTACGCCCCGCTTCAAGGGTCTGGCTGATCGCAATGGCGCGAGCCTGGCGCCGGGGCGTTTGACGGTTCATTCGTCGGACCCTTTCCTGGGTGCGGTCGCACGACAACTGACGCTACACCCCTCGCCCGCTTTGTCGCAACGGGCTTGAAGGGTCGAACCGCCCCGCCAGCGAAAACGATGAAGAAAGTGCTACGGGGCTTCTAACCCCCACACGGCAATTTGGGTCCGCCCCCGCAGCCGTTCAAGCGCCGTGGGCGCGCCTTTTACGCGGCGAAACGTCCGCCGAGGTGCCCCCGTCCCCCTTGGCGTCGAAGCCGACGAGGACCGTGTAGTCGTTATCGCCATGCGCGGAGATGAACGGCACGGCAATAGAATCCGACACCAGGGAGAAGGGCGCCTGCGCATTGCCGGCCGGGATGGTGACGGGAACCTTGAAGAACTTCGCCACCACGACCTTCTCATCCTTCTCCCGCCGGATCGCGATCCGGACTGGAGCGGTAAAGGAGCCCGGAGAGCCCGCGGGCCCGAGAAGGGCGCGCCCTTCCACCCCGATCTTCAGGACGAGGTCGCCGCCGCTATGCGAGCATTCCCGGACGACGTCGCCCATCGAGAACTGGTATCTGACGTTGGCGTTGGTCTGTTCCCCGCTGCCGTACTCACGGGACGATGCGGTTCCATCGAGCACCTCGATGGTCGGACATGCGATCTTCTCATCCGCCTGGCTGGCGACGGGGGCGGGCGAAGGAGCCTTCAGGCTGTTGAAGGCCAGAAGGTTGCCGAGAGCCGCTCCGTAGTCCGACGAGCCGGTGTCGGTTCCGCGCGAGCCGGCGCATCCGCACAGGAGGAGAAGCCCGGCGCCCAACCAGACCAGACGTTCGGCGACGATCCGTCCACCCATGCTACGCTCCACCCCGTCCTTCGATTGCGCTCTGCGACCGGGCTGCCTTATACCAGCTTCGCCGGGGCCGACCAGAGGCGGAGCGCGCCGCGGGACGCTCCGGTCTCGACCTCAGTTCCTGCGTTCCGTCGCACCATGCCGTGAGCCCGACGCTGTCCATCCCGAGCCGCCCGCTGCCCTATGCCAAGATGAACGGCATCGGCAATTCGATCCTCGTCGTCGATCTGCGTCGCGGCGGATCGATCGACGGCGCGACCGCGCAAGCGCTGGGCCGCATCGAGGGGTGTGGCTTCGACCAGCTCATGGCGATCGAACCGCCCCGTCGCCCGGACGCGGCGGCCTTCGTGGCAATCTACAATGCGGACGGCTCGCAGGCCGGGGCGTGCGGCAACGGAACCCGATGCGTCGCCTGGGTCCTGCTGGAAGGGACGCCCGAATCGCGCGTCGTCGTGGAGACGCGAACGGGCCTGCTCGACTGCGAGCGGACGGGCGACCGGCGCTTCACCGTGGACATGGGACAGCCCGCCCTCGCCTGGCACGACATCCCGCTGCGCCATGCCGTGGACGATACCCGGGCCTTCCCGCTCGAGCCCCTGGTCGCGGCGATGGAGGCTCTCGGCCCGGCCTCCGCGGTCAGCATGGGCAACCCTCACGTCGTCTTCTGGTTCGCCGCCGATCGGCCTGTGCCCGACCTCGGCTTGCTCGGCCCGCTGCTCGAGACCCATCCGATGTTTCCTGATCGGGCCAACGTCTCCTTTGCGCGGGCCGAGGGGCCCGACGCGATCCTACTCGACGTCTGGGAGCGCGGCGCGGGCCTGACGCGAGCCTGCGGGTCGGCGGCCTGCGCGAGCCTCGTCTCCGGCGTGCGGACGGGCCGAACGGCTCGCCGCGCGATCGTAAGGCTCCCGGGCGGATCGCTCGACCTCGCATGGCGGGAGGACGACCACGTCCTGATGAGCGGGCCGGTGGAACTCGAGCACCGCGGCCGTCTGGACCTCGTCGGGCTCGAACGCCTCGCATGACCCCCGGCGGGACAGCCGCGCCGGGTCGCGGGGTGGAAGTGGTCACCTTCGGCTGCAGGCTCAACGGCGTCGAGTCCGAGGCGATGCACCGGCTCGCCAGCGCGGCGGGGCACCGGAACCTCACGATCGTCAACACCTGCGCGGTGACGGCCGAGGCGGTTCGCCAGGGCCGCCAGGCGATCCGGCGCTTGAAACGCGACCGACCCGAGGGCGTGCTGGTGGTCACCGGCTGCGCCGCCACGATCGAGCCGGCCGCCTTCGCGACCATGCCGGGCGTCGACCACGTGGTCGGCAACGCGGTCAAGCAGAGCCCCACGATCTGGGCCGATCTTGCGCCGCTCGGCCAGGGGCGACGAGCACCGTCTTCTGCGTCTTGGAGCCCGGCGGCCCTCCCTCCCACGCAGACCCGCGGTTTCGTCGAGGTGCAGAACGGCTGCGATCACCGCTGCACCTTCTGCGTGATCCCGTTTGGCCGGGGCCTCTCCCGTTCGGTCGGGGAAGGCGAGGTGCTGGCCCGGGTGCGGACCCTGGTCGCGAGGGGTGCCCTTGAAGTTGTGCTCACGGGCGTCGACATCACCGCCTACGGTGCCGATCTCCCGGGCCATCCGACGCTCGGGCGGCTCGTGCAGGACCTGCTGGCCGCGGTGCCGGACCTTCCCCGGCTGCGCCTGTCCTCCCTCGACTGCATCGAGGCCGATGCGCGGCTTGTCGATGCGATCGCGAACGAACCGCGCCTGATGCCGCATCTCCACCTGTCGCTGCAATCGGGGTCCGACCTCATCCTCAAGCGCATGAAGCGCCGCCACGACCGGGCCGAGGCGATCGCCTTCTGCCGCCGCCTGCGCAGGCTGCGCCCCGGCCTCGTGCTGGGCGCCGACATCATCACCGGTTTCCCCACCGAGACCGACGCCATGTTCGCCGACAGCCTGTCCCTGGTGGAGGCGTGCGGCCTCACGCATCTGAACGTCTTCCCTTACTCGCCCCGCCCCGGCACGCCCGCCGCCCGCATGCCGCAGGTGCCGCGCGAGATCGCCCGCGAGCGGGCTGAACGGCTGCGCGCGGCCGGCGAACGCGCCCTGCGCACCCATCTGCTCGGCCAGAGATCGGCCGGTGCGTGCCCGTCCTGATGGAGCGGAGCGGACGGGGACGGGCACCCGACTTCACCCTCGTGCAACCGAGCTCTCCCTGTCCCGCCGGCACGCTCGTCGAGGTGACGGTCGAGGGGCAGGATGGCCGCGTGCTGATCGGAACGGCGAGAGGGCCCGTGCAACAGGCTTAATGTCCCCTGAAGCAATTTGCGCCAGACTCCGTCGAGTTTTGGCGTGCTGAACGGCGCTGGAGAACCAAGCGATGGCGGATGCATGCACCGGAGGCATCGACACGGGCTTCGTCAGCCTGGGTGCGGGCAAGGTCGCCTTCCTCGGTGTGGTCCAGGGGCTCACGGAGCTGCTGCCGATCTCGTCCACGGCGCATATGCGCATCGTCCCCGCGCTGCTCGGTTGGGAAGACCCGGGGTCGGCCTTCTCGGCGGCCATGCAGCTCGCCGCCCTGGCCGCCGTGGTCACCTATTTCTGGCGCGACGTGCGGGAGCTTGTCGTGGGTTCGCTGTCCGCAGTGGTGCGACGCGACTTCCAGGCCTGGGATTTCCGGTTTGCCGTGTGGATCATCCTGGCGACGATCCCGATCGTGCTGGCCGGGGCGGCGCTGTCGTCGCGGCTCAACGCCTGCGGCACCTCGCTCCGAAGCCTGCCCGTGATCGGCATCGCCTGCATCGCCATGGGCGCCCTGCTCGCCATCGCGGAGCTGTACTGCCGCCATCGGCGGGTCCTGGCCAACATCACGCTGCTCGACGCGATGGTGGTCGGCATCGCCCAGATCGGCGCCCTGATCCCCGGTGTCTCCCGCTCGGGCTCGACGCTGACCGCCGCGCTGTTCCTCGATCTGAAGCGGGCGGAGGCCGCACGCTTCTCCTTCCTGCTCGGGCTTCCCGCCATCGCCCTCGCCGGCCTGAAGGAGATCTACGAACTGCACAAGGCGCATCTGGATGCGCATGGCTGGTCGATCCTCGCGGTCGGTCTCGTCATCGGCTCGATCTCGGCCTTCGCTGCCATCTTTCTCCTGATGCGCATCCTCGAGCGCTTTTCAGCCTGGCCCTTCGTGATCTACCGAGTGCTGATCGGTATCGTCCTCCTCGTGGGCGCCTCCGCAGGCTGGCTGTCGTAACGTCAAGGCGCAGCCCTCGACACCGGAGGCCCCCGAGCCGCAAACGATCGCGCAGGACCTGTTGCGCGAGACGGCTCCGCACGGTCGCCGGATGCCGCCTTTGGTGACGCCGCGCGGTCCGAGCCGGTCCTCACCGACGGCAAGACCGCCGCCCAGTTCGGCCAGCGCGGAGCCTCACTGGGGTTGAGCCTGCTTCCGGCTGTCCTGGTGGGGCCGAGAGGGAGACAAGGGGCGGCAACTGTCGCCCAGGATCAAGGCGGGTTGGAACATCACGTGGCGAGGCGCGGCGCTGTTGCCGCGTGCGATCCGGTCCACCAGCAGGCGCAAGGCCTCGTTGGTCATATCGGCCACCGGATGTTCGGTGCGGGTCAGCCGTGGCCGGAGGGCGCCGATCCCGGGAATCGTGTCGGTCGAGGCGATCGAGATGTCGTCCGGGCACTTCAGGCCGAGATCGGCCAGGGCCCTCATCACGCCAAGAGCCATCACGCCGCTTGCCGCGTAGAGGGCCGTCGGCCGGTCGGGCCCTTCGATGATCTCGCGCGCGACCGAATAGGCGACGTCCTCGCGGAACTCGCCCGACCGGACATGCTCGGGCCGAGGAGCCAGGCCGCGCGCCGCCATGGCCTCCTGCAGTCCGTCCAGACGTCCGCGCCCGGTCGTCAGATGGAGCGGCCCCGTGATGGTGGCGATCGCGCGGTGGCCGAGGTCGAGAAGGTAGTTGGTCACCTGCTTGGCGGCCGACACGTTGTCGATCGTCACGCTGTCGGAACGGCCGCCATCGGCGATGCGGCCGAACTGGACCAGGGGCGTGGCCTGGCCGTCGGCGTCGCGCTGATCGGCCCGGACGCTGCTGTCGACCGGAACCAGCAGGATCCCGTCGCAGGAGAGCGTGCGGATGCGGGCCAGGATGCGGCGTTCGTTCTCGGGCTTCTCGTCGCTGTTGAAGATCACGAGCGAGTAGCCCCACGCCGCCACGGCGGCTTCGGCCGCCCAGACGACCCGCGCGAAGAACGGGTTCGCCAGGTCCGACACGACGAGGGCGATGAGCTGGCTGCGCCCGATCTTCAGGTTCCGGGCTGCGGACAGGGGGGCATAGTCGAGGCTGGCGATGGCCGCAGTGACCCGTGCCCGCAAAGCGGGGCTGACGAAGCTGCTCTCGTTGACAACAGCCGAGACGGTCGCGGTCGAGACCCTGGCCGCCCTGGCGACATCCCTGATCGTAGCCACACCGTCACTCAGCGAACCGATTAGGCCTGTAAGCTGGAGGACGCTTCGGAAAAAGTCCAGCACGCGCGACGCCGATCCGCTTGCCATTCCAGCGCTTCTGCGGAAAGATGACGAAACGATTAGATCGCGTTTGCTTAAAGCGACGACCCTGGGGGGACCTTATGCGGATGATCAAAGTGGCCGGCGTGATGGCCGGCTTGGCTGTGACGGCCGGTAACGCCCAGGCGGCCGACCAGCCCCTGCTCGGGATCGTCTCGATTTCGGCCGTCGAGGCCAACAACGCCCGCTACATCGCGGGCGCGACGGCGGCGGCCAAGGAGGACGGCTGGACGGTGTCGGTGATCGATGCGGCCGGCAGCGCCGATCAGGCGAACTCCGCCATCCAGAACTTTGCCGGCCGCGGGGCCGGGGCGATCGTCGACATGGTCTTCCCCTGGTCCTCGATCGGGGCGGGGCTCGCGGCCGCCAAGGATGCCGGCGTGCCGGTGGTCACCTGGGGTGGCGGGCTCGGCGGCTCGGTGGCGGCCACCAACGGCTCGGGCGCGCCGATCGCGCAGCCGGTGATCGACAAGATGGTCGCCGATCTCGGCGGCAAGGGCGATCTGCTGGCGCTCACCTACCGGACCGGAGAGGTCTGCCGCAATCGCGAAACGCTGCTCGACCAGGTCCTGGCCAAGGACCCCGACATCAAGGTCACCAAGAACGAGGTCCGCATTCCCGGCTATTTCGAGGATGGTGCCCAATACGCCAATGCGTGGCTGGCCTCGCATCCGGCGGGCGAGGGCAAGCAGGCCGTCTGGGGATGCTGGGACGATCCGGCGATCGGCGCAATCGGGGCGCTGCGCCAGCAGGGCCGCGACGATGTTGGGGTCTACGGCGTGAACGGCAACGCGCAGGCGATCGAGAACATCAAGAACGGCCACATGACCGCGACCGCCTGGGAGGACAGCTATACCGAGGGCTTTCAGATGATGAAGCTGCTCAAGAGCATCAAGGCAGCCGGCGCCCAATGGACCGCCAAGGCCGTCGAGGTTCCGGCCGTCCTGGTGACCCGGGAGACGGTGGACCAGTTCATCAAGGCTCACCCCGACGCCACTGGTCAGTAGGTGGTCGAGGAGCCGATGGCGGATTCGGCAGCGTCCCTGGCGACTCGCCCCGGCGCCTCGCCCTTCGTCGTGGCCGAGGGCATCGCCAAGGCCTTCGGCGGCGTCCAGGCGCTGAAGGGGGTCTCGCTTTCGCTCTACCCCGGCGAGGTTCATGGCCTGGTCGGCGCCAACGGCGCCGGCAAGTCGACCCTGATCCGCGTGCTCGCCGGGCTGGCGCAACCGGATAGCGGCCGGATCCTCTACGATCAGCAGCCGATCGCGATCCCGACGCCCCATCGCGCGAGCGAGCTCGGGATGAACTTCATCCACCAGGAGCTCGCCTTCGTCCCCAGCATGACGGTCGTGCAGAACATCATGCTCGGCCTGCCCAAGAAAACCCGGTTCGGCCTCATCGACTGGCGCGCCGTGGCCCGCGACGTCGCCCCCGTCTCCGCCAAGGTCGGCATCACGGCGCCGTTGTTCGCCAATGTGAAAGGCCTGTCGACGGCCGAGAACTGGCTCATCAACATCTGTCGCGCGCTGATCCGCAAGGCCCGCCTGATCGTCATGGATGAGCCCACCGCCTCGCTGTCGGCCAGCGAGGGAGAGAAGCTTTTCGCCATCATCGAGGATCTCGCGCGCTCCGGCGTCGCGATCCTCTACGTGTCGCACCGGCTCGACGAGGTGCTGCGCCTGTGCGATCGGGTCACGGCGTTCCGGGACGGACGCTCGGTCGCCACCCTCGACAGGGCCGGCCTGACCCGGGCGTCGCTGGTCGAGGCGATCGTCGGCCGCCAAGTCGATCGGATCGCCAAGACCTCGTCCGGCCGCTCCGCCGGCGCGGCGGTGCTGCGCGTGCGCGGCCTTGCGCGCCATCCGAGGGTCAAGGGGGTCAGCTTCGACCTCCGGCGCGGCGAGGTGCTCGGCATCGGTGGTCTCGTGGGAGCCGGCCGCTCCGAACTCGCCCGGCTGATCTACGGTGCCGACCGCTCGGATGCCGGAACGATGACGCTGGACGACAAGCCTTTCGCGCCGCGCTCGCCGGCCGTCGCCGTGAGGGCGGGGCTCGGCCTCGTGCCCGAGGAGCGGCGGGCCGAAGGGCTCCTGCTGACCAAGAGCGTCGCCTTCAATCTGCAACTCGCCAATCTCGCAAGCATCGTCCACAGCCCGGCCCTGCCGCTCATCAACGGGCGCCGGCGCGCGTCGCTGTCGCTGGCGACCGTCCGCGAACTCGCGGTGAAGACCCCCTCCATCGAGACGCCGGTCGGCCGGCTCAGCGGCGGCAACCAGCAGAAAGTGGTGATCGGCCGGTGGCTGCTGCGCAGCCCGAAGGTGCTGATCCTCGACGAGCCGACCCGGGGCGTCGATGTCGGAGCGAGGGGGGAGATCCACCGGCTGATCCGCGACCTCGCGGCCAAGGGCATGGCGGTGCTGGTGATCTCCTCCGAGCCGGACGAACTGCCCGATCTGTGCGACAGGGTGCTGGTGATGGCGGAAGGCCGCATCGTGCGCGAACTCGACGGCGACGCCGTGAGCCGCAACGCCATCATCGAAGCCAGCTATGCCGAACCGGCCCTCGCAGGAGCGACGCCATGACCGCCCTTCTCGCGACCAACCGCCGGCTGTCGCCCGGCGCCAAGGCGTCCTTGGGGTTCTTTGCTCGCTACGCCACGATCCTCGGCCTCCTCGCCATGATCGTCGCCTTCGCCATCCTGTCGCCGCGCGCCTTCCCGACCGTCAACAACTTCACCAATGTGCTGAACCAGGCCTCCCTGGCGATGATCATCGCGGCCGGCCTGACGCTTGCGGTCGTCGTCGGCGAACTCGACCTTTCCATCGGCTTCGCAGCCAGCCTGCACGGCATCCTCGTCACGGGGCTGATCGTCTCGAACAAGCTGCCGATCCCGCTTGCCGTCCTGATCGTGCTGGCCGCGGGCGCCCTGATCGGCCTCGTCAACGGGCTGATCGTGACCAAGATCCGGGTGAACTCCGTGATCGCGACGCTCGGGGTCGGCACCATCCTGACCGGCCTCGCCTTCGCCTATTCGGCCGGCGTGCCGATCGTGGCCGGCGTGCCCGAAGCCTTCCTGCAGCTCTCGCTGGGCCGCTGGCTGTTCGGCGTTCCCAACAACATCGTGGTTGTGGTCGTCATCGTCGGCGGCCTCTGGGTGCTGGTCGAGCGCACCGGTCTGGGCCAGGAGATCCAGGCGGTCGGCGGCAATCCGGCGGCGGCGCGCCTTGCGGGGATCGACGTCGACCGGATCAAGATCCTCGGCTTCATGATCTCCGGCACCTGTGCGGCGCTCACCGGCATCCTGCTGGCCTCGCGCCTGGGGAGCGGCACCGCGAGCGCGGCGGACAGCTACCTGCTCACGGCCTTCGCCGCCGTGTTCCTCGGCTCGGCCACCCTGCGGGATGGCGAGTTCCACGTGCTCGGTACCCTCATCGGCGCCCTCATCATCGCGTTCGGGTTCAACGGCCTCAACATCTTCGGGGCGCCGACCTTCTCGCAATACATGCTGCAGGGCGCCATCCTGATCGTCGCGGTCGGCCTGTCGAGCCTCGGCCGCTCCATCGCCGAGAGTTGAAGCCATGAGCGAGCCATCCGCGGTCCACTGGGACGTCCACGTCATCGAGTTCGCGCGCTCCCGCCAGCAGCGCATGGCGGGGCTGATCCACGGCGCGCCCTTCGACGAGGTGCATGACCTGCCCTTTTCCTTTGTGCTTGCCCGCCGGGCCGACAAAATCGTGCTGTGCGACACCGGCTTCATGCGCGAGGGAAGCGGCGAGGCCATCGCCGTCAAGTTCGACGTACCCTACTGGATCTCGCCGCTGCGCATGCTGGGCGAGATGGGCGTCGGCCCGGACGACGTCACCGACATCGTGCTGAGCCACGCCCATTTCGATCACATGGGGTCCATCGGCAAGTTCCCGAAGGCCAGGCTGCACATCCAGAAGCGCGAGATCCTGAGCTGGCACGAGGCCATCGCGCTGCCGCGCGAGTTCGGGTTCCTGACCGAGATCATCAACCCCGACGACCTCCGCAACGCCTTCGACGCCGCGGTCGAGCACCGCCTGAACCTCGTCGACGGCGACGTCGACGATCTTCTTCCCGGCCTCCATGTCCGGCTCGGCGAAGGCCACACCATGGGCCAGCAGTTCATCATCCTCGACACGGCCCGCGGCAGCCTCGTCGTGTCCGGCGACTGCGTCTATTCCAGCCGCAACATCTGCGGCCATAACCACAGCGGCGTCTACGTGCCGCTGACCAACGCCATCGGAGCGGCCTGGGATCAGCTGAAGACCATCGACCGCATCAACAAGGCCATCGGCGGCGACCTCGACCGCCTGATCATCTTGCACGATGCGGAACGCTGGAAAGGACGGCCTGTCCTCAAGGAGATCGACGGCTTCCGGATCGTTCAGGCCTCCTGATCGGGACGGCGAGGCTCCCTCGCTCGCGCCAGGCAAAGGGGGCGGTGGTTTCGCCCTTCCTTTGACCGGGCAGGACCCGCGGGTTCGGCGATTCGGAGCGGGCCCGGGTGCTGGGCGTCACCTCTGGCCGCCCAAGCACCGGGTCCAGCCCACGCACGGAAGTCCTCCACGATCGCCACGGGCGTATGCCGCGCCAAACCTGAGCCGCGCGTCCGAAATCATGGCACCCGGCATGCGGCGGACGGCATCGCAGGATGGCGATAGCGCGTCCTGACGGTCGCTCGGCAGACCTCGTTTGTGACTGACCAGGATGCAGATCCATGACAAGCTGACGGTGGCTCGGACCCGTCGGGAAGCAGAAGGGTTTTACGCATGCGACAGGTTCTGATCGTCGGCGCGGGACCCGTTGGCCTGACCATGGCGGCCGAACTCGCCCGCTACGGCGTGCCTGTGCGCATCATCGACCGCAGCCCGCAGCCGAGCAGGACCTCCAAGGCGCTGGTGGTCTGGAGCCGCACGCTCGAACTGATGGACCGCATGGGCTGCACCGCGGGCTTTCTCGCGGCGGGCCTGAAGGCGCGGGGCGCGACCATCCGCGATGGCGCGAAGGTGCTGGGCCACACGACGTTCGACCATGTCGCCAGTCCCTATGCCTTCCCCCTGATGATCCCGCAATCGGAGACGGAGCGGCTGCTCGCGGCGCACCTCGCGACCTTCGGGATCGCGGTCGAGCGGGAGGTCGAACTGGTCGGCTTCGACGAACAGACGGACGGGGTCGCCGCGCACCTGCGCCGCGCCGACGGGAGCGAGGAGACGGTGGACACGCCCTGGCTGCTGGGCTGCGACGGAGCCCACAGTGCGGTGCGGCACGGGCTCGCTTTGCCCTTCAGCGGCGAGGCCCAGGGCGATGACTGGATGCTGGCCGATGTGCGGCTCGAAGGTGACGGCCGACCGCCGGACGACGAGATCGCCCCCTATCTGCACCGGGACGGACCCTTCGTGATCTTCCCGATCCCGGGCGGGCGGGCTCGCGTCATCGCCACGGTGGGCAAGACCGACCCCGCTTCCCCGAGGCCGGACCCGACGTTACGGGAGGTCCAGGCGATGATCGACAGCCGCACGGGCGGCGGCTTTCGCGCCACCGACCCCGTGTGGCTGTCGAACTTCCGCATCAACGAGCGCAAGGTCGCCAGCTATCGCGGGGGCCGCGCCTTCCTCGCCGGCGACGCCGCCCACGTTCACAGCCCCGCGGGCGGCCAGGGCATGAACACGGGCATGCAGGACGCCGTCGCTCTCGCTTGGCGGCTCGCTCTGGTGCTCCGCGGCGAAGGCGGGGCGGAGCTGCTCGAGAGCTACAGCGTCGAGCGCTCGGCGGTGGGTGACATGGTGTTGCGAAATGCGAGCCGGATCACCGATATGGCCACCCTGTCGAACCCGCTCGCTCAGGCGGCCCGCAATCTCGCGATCAGGCTTTTTCTTGGCTTCCCTGCCGTGCGGGAGGGAATGGCGACGCAGATGAGCGAAACCGCCATCGGCTACCCCGACAGCCCGCTGTCGATGGGCCGGGGCG
>CAXTVD010000064.1:0-15746 GCA_964247575.1 uncultured Lichenihabitans sp. | reverse complement strand
GCGGCTTCGGCGGCAAGACCGAGTTCTGGGACCACAACCTCGAATCCTTCACCCTCATGGCGGGTCTCGCCGCCGTCACCACCCGGATCAAGCTGTTCGCCACCGCCGCCACGCTGGTGATGCCGCCCGCCATCGTCGCGCGCATGGCCTCAACCATCGATTCCATCAGCCATGGGCGCTTCGGCCTGAACGTCATCACGGGCTGGCAGCGGCCGGAATATTCGCAGATGGGGTTGTGGCCGGGCGACGAGTACTTCGAGCGCCGCTACGAATACCTTGCCGAATATGTCGGCATCATGCGCGAGCTGTGGGAGACCGGACAGTCCGACTTCAAGGGTGACTTCTTCAAGATGGACGACTGCCGCCTGAGCCCAAGGCCGCAGGTGCCGATGAAGATCATCTGCGCCGGCCAGAGCGATGCCGGCCTCGCCTTCTCCGCCGCCTACGCCGACTACAACTTCTGCCTGGGCAAGGGCGTCAACACGCCGACCGCCTTCTCGCCGGTCGTGGGCAAGATGCAGGCTGCCGCCGCCAAGACCGGTCGCGCGGTGACGACCTACGTGCTGGTCATGCTGATCATGGGCGAGACCGACGAGGAGGCCCATGCCAAGTGGCAGCACTACAATGCGGGCGCGGACGTCGCGGCCATGGCCTGGCTGACGCAGCAGGCCTCGGTCGACACCCGCTCGGGCGCCGACACCAACGTGCGCCAGCTCGGTGCGCCGGAGGGTGCCGTGAATCTCAACTTCGGCACGCTCGTCGGCTCCTATGCGAGCGTCGCGCGCATGCTGGACGAGATCGCGGCCGTGCCCGGCGTCGCCGGCGTGCTGCTGACCTTCGACGAGTTCGTGTCCGGGGTCACGCTGTTTGGCGAGCGCGTCCAGCCGCTGATGGCCTGCCGCAAGGACAGTCCCACCCTGAAGGAGGTCGCATGATGGCAGCCGCTGCTGCTCCCGTTGCGGGCTTCGCCCCGCCCACCGGCGCCCACGCTGCCGTGGTGCTGCCGGCCCGGCCCGAGCCGCTGCGGCTCAATCCCGCCGAGACGGCGGTGATCGTGGTCGACATGCAGAACGCCTATGCGACGGTGGGCGGCTATGTCGACATCGCCGGCTTCGACGTGTCGGGCGCGGCCGGCGCCATCGTGCAGACCAAGAAGGTCGTGGAGGCCGCCCGCGCGGCCGGCGTCACGGTGATCTACTTCCAGAACGGCTGGGACAAGGATTACGTGGAGGCCGGCACGCCAGGCTCGCCCAACTGGCACAAGTCGAACGCGCTGAAGACCATGCGGGCCCGGCCGGAGCTTGCGGGCACGCTGCTCGCCAAGGGCACCTGGGACTACGCCATCGTCGACGACCTCGCGCCGCAGCCGGGCGACATCGTGGTGGCCAAGACGCGCTACAGCGGCTTCTTCAACACCAACATCGACAGCCTGCTGCGGGCCCGGGGCATCCGCAACCTCGTCTTCACGGGGGTCGCCACCAACGTCTGCGTGGAGTCCACGCTGCGCGACGCCTTCCATCTCGAATATTTCGGCGTGGTGCTGGAGGATGCGACCCACCACCTCGGTCCCGACTTCATCCAGCAGGCCGCCCTCTACAACATCGAGAAGTTCTTCGGCTGGGTGTCGACCGTGAACGACTTCTGCGGCGCGATCCTGCAGGCCGCGCCCGCCACCCCCGCCAAGGAGTAGCCCGTGCCCAAGACCGTCATCACGCCGCCCGGCACCGGAACACCGATCGCACCCTTCTCGCCGGGCACGCTGGCCGACGGCGTCGTCTACGTGTCGGGCACGCTGCCTTTCGACAAGGACAACAACGTCGTTCATGTCGGCGATGCGGCCGCCCAGACCCGGCACGTGCTGGAGACCATCAAATCGGTCATCGAGACGGCCGGCGGGACCATGGCGGACGTCACCTTCAACCACATCTTCGTGACGGACTGGGCGAACTACGCGGCGGTCAACAGGGTCTATGCCGAGTTCTTCCCCGGCGACAAACCGGCCCGCTACTGCATCCTGTGCGGCCTCGTGAAGCCGGATGCGCTGGTCGAAATCGCGAGCATCGCGCATATCGGCAAGAAGGGCTGATTTGCCGAAGCTCACGACGGCCGGTTTGCCGCCTCTCCCGCTCCTCCCAAGAACGGCCGTATGAGCCTGAGCTACAGCCTGCAAGGTCGCGACGAAGCCGATGCCGAGACGGTCGTGCTGTCTGCCGGGCTCGGCGGCGCGGGGGCCTTCTGGGCGCCCCAGCTCGACGCGCTGGGGCGGCGCTATCGCCTCCTCCTCTACGATCACCGCGGCACCGGCGCCAATGCCGGCCCGCTGCCCGAGGACTACACGATCGGGCACATGGCGGACGACGTGCTCGCGATGCTGGACGAGGCGAGGATCGCCCGCGCCCATCTGGTGGGCCACGCGCTCGGCGGTCTCATCGGGCTCGACCTCGCCGTGCGCGCGCCCGGACGGCTGGGGAGCCTCGTCCTCGTCAATGCCTGGGCGAGGGTCGACTCCCATACGCGGCGCTGCTTCGACATGCGCCTCGCCTTGCTGCGCCGCGTCGGACCGGATGCCTATGTCCGGGCGCAGCCGATCTTCCTCTATCCCGCCGCCTGGCTCTCCCGGAATGCCGAGCGGGTGGCGCGCGAGGAGGCGCATGGCGTCGCCCACTTCCAGGGCGCGGCGAATCTGGAGCGTCGTGTCGGCGCGCTGATCGCCTTCGACGTCTCGGACCGTCTCGACACGATCACGGTCCCGACCCTCGTCGCGGCCTCGCGCGACGACGTGCTCGTTCCCTACACGGCGTCCGAGCAGCTGGCGGCCGGCATCCCCGGTGCCGCGCTCTGGATGGCGCCCGAAGGCGGGCACGGCTTCACCGTGACGGAGCCGGACGCGTTCAACCAAGCGCTGCTCGACTTCCTCGCGACGCATCCGATGCGCTGAGCGGCCGAACCACACCTCCGGCCGTCGAACCGCGCCCGCCGACGGCTGGAACACGGCCTCGTTTCGGATCGTTGCCGAAACTCGTGTTGCGTCGCACAGCGGGCTGACGCAATGAGCGGGCGATCACAGCAAGGACGGACGATGTCGACGACGAGGCGCTACCCCATCGGTGCGGAAGTGGTGGAGGGCGGCGTTTCCTTCCGGGTCTGGGCGCCCGGGCACGACGCGGTCGCCGTCGTGCTGGAGGGCGGCGAACACCCGCTGGCGCCGGATCGCGACGGCTATTTCAGCGCCACCGTGCCCGGCGTGGGGGACGGGGCGCGCTACCATCTCAGGCTCGGGAGCGGATCCACCCTCTATCCGGATCCGGCCTCGCGCTCGCAGCCCGATCGCCCGATGGGCGCCTCCGCGGTCGTCGATCCCGGCCTGTTCGCCTGGACGGACGGCGCGTGGCGCGGCCTGACGATCCGTAATCAGGTCCTTTACGAGATGCACGTCGGCACCTTCACGCCCGAGGGAACCTGGGCTGCCGCAATGGAGAAGCTGCCGTTCCTGAAGGACGTTGGCGTCACAGTGGTCAACATGATGCCGGTCAACGAGTTCATGGGCCGGTTCGGCTGGGGCTACGATGGCGTCGACCTGTTCGCGCCGACCCATCTCTACGGCAGGCCCGACGACCTCCGCCGCTTCGTCGACCGGGCCCATCAGCTCGGCCTCGGCGTGATCCTCGACGTGGTCTACAACCACATCGGCCCGGACGGGAACTTCCTGGCCCAGTTCTCGCCCGACTACTTCACCGACCGCCATGCCACCGATTGGGGCGAGGCGCTAAACTACGACGGTCCCCAGGCGCACGGCATGCGCGATCTCACGATCAGCAACGCCGCCTACTGGATAGACGAGTTCCACTTCGACGGTCTGCGGCTCGATGCAACCCAGAACATCTACGACGACTCGGACAACCCCGTGGTGGCCGCGCTCGGCCGCGCGGCCCGCAAGGCGGCGGGCGACCGCTCCATCATCCTCATTGCCGAGAACGAGCCCCAGAACACCGATCTGATCCGGCCCGCGGAGGCCGGCGGCTACGGGCTCGACGGCGTGTGGAACGACGACTTCCACCATACCGCCATGGTCGCCGTCACCGGCCGCAACGAGTTCTACTACCAGGACTATCACGGCACGCCGCAGGAGCTGGTCTCGGCGGCCAAATACGGGTACCTCTTCCAGGGGCAGCGCTACGCCTCGTCCAAGGAGCGTCGCGGCGTCCCGGCGCTCGACATGATGCCCGACGCCTTCGTGACCTTCACCCAGAACCACGATCAGGTCGCCAACTCCGCACAGGGGCTGCGGCTGCACCAGCTGACGAGTCCCGGCCGCGCGCGGGCGCTCACGGCCCTGTCGCTGCTGATGCCCGGCACGCCCATGCTGTTCCAGGGCCAGGAGTTCTGGGCCTCGGCCCCGTTCCGCTACTTCGCCGACCACCGGCCGGACCTCGCCAAGCTGGTCCGGGCCGGGCGGCACGCCTATCTCGCCCATTTCCCCAGCCTCTCGACCAAGCAGGGTCAGGCCCAGCTGCCCGATCCTGAGGCGGAGGAGACCTTCGCCATCTGCAAGCTCGACTGGTCGGAGGCGGAGAAGAACGCCGGCGTCCTGGCGATGCACCGCGACCTGCTCGCCCTGCGCCGCACCGACCCGGCCTTCGACGCCCATCACCGGCCGGCCGTCGATGGCTCGGTGCTCGGGCCGGAGGCGCTCGCGCTGCGCTTCTTCGACACGAAAGGCAAGGACCGGCTGCTCGTCGTCAATTTCGGACGCGACCTCAATCCGAGCAGCGTCGCCGATCCGCTGCTGGCGCCTCCGCGCGGCTGCACATGGCAGGTCCTCTGGTCGAGCGAGGATCCCCGCTACGGCGGCACCGGGACGCCGCCCATCGACTGGTCGAAAGGCTGGCACATCCCCGGGCACACGGCGGTGGTGCTCAGCTGCGGGGAGACGGATGACGAGGTCGTCGAACCGAGCGAGTCGCACGACTTTGACTGAGACCACCCCGGTTCCGCTGGCGGAGCCGCCGATGCTGGTCGCGATCAGCGACTTCCGGGACGGGTGGCCGCCGGCCGAGAACCCCGAGCCCGATCCGTCCATGATGGAGCGGGCGTGGCGGGACGGCCGATTGGGGCCGCCCCCCGCGCCCCTGCCTGCCGATGAACCGGTCCCGGTGCATGGGGGCTACCTCGAGCGGCTGCCACTCGCCTGCGTCCGCCGGGGCTTGGTCGACCACGCGGAGATCTGGCATCACTGGCGGCCGGACACGCCGGGCTCCTTCACCCGCGACAGCTCTGTGCTGGCGCGGCGCGCCTTCCGGGTCGGGGATGAGACCCCTCCGTTCCGGTCCGCGAGCATGCTCGGCTTCGTCCGCGCCTTTGGAGCACCCCGCATGCTCTGCGTCTGGGGGCTGGGCGTCGATCGCGCTTTGCTCGAAGCCTGCGAGCGCAGCTTCAAGATCTACAACTCCATCGATGCGCCGTCCCTGCGGGTGCCGCCCGAGGTGAGCGCCTGCTTCGACCTCGTGCTGACCGGCGCGGAATGGCAGAGCGAGGAGGTGAGGGCGCGCCACCCCGGCATGGCTTGCGCCGTGATGCCGATCGGGCCCGAATTTGCCGACCCCGAGACGTTCCGCCCGCTGGGGACCGAGAAGCGCTACGATGTGGTCTATGTGGCGGCGGCCCAGGGCTACAAGCGGCACGATATCCTGTTCGACGCGCTTGCTCGCGCGCCCCGACGCCTGAGGGCTTTGTGCGTTTTCGGCTATGGCGAGTTGGGCGACGAACTGCGCCGTCAGGCGGCCGAACGCGGCCTCGACGTGGATTTCGTCGGGCCGCCGGGCGTGCCCTTTGCGGAGGTGAACCGCCTCATGAACCTCGCCCGCGTCGGCGTGGTGTGCGGCATCGACGATGGCGCGCCGGCCATCCTGACGGAGTACATGCTGGCGGGCCTGCCGGTGCTGGCCAATGTGCAGTTACGCTGCGGGCTCGACTTCATTCTGCCTGAAACGGGACTCGCCGCGACGCCGGAGCGCTTCCACGAGGGGCTCGTCACCTTACTGGACCGTGCCCGGCACCTCGATCCGCGAGCCGCAGCCCTGGCGCGGTGGACGTGGCCGCACACGGTGGACCGCCTCGGCTCTATAATGGCGGAGAGCCCGAAATGGCACGGTCCTCGCAGCTTTCTATAATGCGCTGACATGTCCGGCTTGCGACGATGGAAGCCAAGTTCGGCCTGTGGCATCAGTGGGGCTGAAACAGGACGGCTCGATGACGAGGAGGCCTTGCATTTGTCGGTTCACCCCTACGCTGCCCAATCCTTAGACAAATGCGCCCAACTCTCCGCCATCGCCGACCCAACGACCCCGCTCATCTGCTTCTCCCATCTGCGCTGGGATTTCGTGTTCCAGAGGCCGCAGCACCTCATGACGCGGTTCGCGCGGTCCCGCCGGGTGTTCTTCTTCGAAGAGCCGATCCCCTGCGATCATGACCGGCCCTACCTCGAGCACCACGCCTTCCCCGAGCAGGGCGTCATCGCCCTGCGGCCACGCGTGCCCCATTGGTGGGACGAAGCAGCCAGGCAGCAGGCCCTGCGGGACATGCTCGACACCCTTTTGTCGATCCAGGGCGGCGGCCGGCCGGTTCTGTGGTTCTACACCGCCATGATGTTCGGCTTCGCCCGGCACGTCGACGCCGGGGCGGTCGTCTACGACTGCATGGATGAACTCGCGGCGTTCAAGTTCGCACCGCCCGAACTATGCCGTCTCGAAGCGGAGCTGATGCAGCGGGCCGATGTCGTCTTCACCGGCGGGCACAGCCTGTTCGAGGCCAAGCAGCACCGGCACGACAACATTCACGCTTTTCCCTCCAGCGTCGACGTCGCGCATTTTGCGACGGCTCGCCATCCGGGGATGGTCGAGCCCGCCGATCAGGCGGCCATCCCTCATCCCCGGCTGGGCTATTACGGCGTCATCGACGAGCGGCTGGATCTGGACCTTCTGGCGGAGGTGGCCCGACAGAGGCCGGATTGGCACGTCGTCATGGTCGGGCCGGTCGTCAAGATCGATCCGGCGGACCTGCCGCGCGCCGCCAACATCCACTATCTCGGCACAAAACCCTACGACGCCCTCCCCGGCTACTGCGCAGGCTGGCAGGTCGCGCTGATGCCCTTCGCCCTCAACGAGGCGACCCGCTTCATCAGCCCGACCAAGACGCCCGAATATCTTGCGGCCGGGCGACCGGTCGTCTCGACGGCGGTGCGGGACGTCGTCCGGCAGTACGGCGATTGCGCCGCGGTTGCCATCGCAGACTCCCCCGACCAGTTCGTGGCCGCCTGCGCCGCGATGATGGCGCTGGGCCGAACCGATGGGTGGCGCACGCCCGTGGATGCCATGCTCGGCCGTTCCTCCTGGGACATGACGCACCGCGCGATGGCCGCCCTGCTCGAAGCCGCCGTGACACGGCGGAGCGAACTGGCTGGCTTGGCGCGGGATGGCAAGCCGCGCTTCAGGCCGGCCGCCCCGGTCGGGCGCTCCGCCCGCCGCAGGGCCTACGACGTCCTGGTCGTGGGTGCGGGTTTTGCGGGGGCCGTCCTGGCCGAGCGTCTCGCGGCCGGGTCGGGTCAGCGCGTGCTCGTGGTCGACCGCCGGCCGCATGTCGCGGGCAACGCCTTCGACCACCACGACGAAGCCGGCATTCTCGTCCACAAATACGGGCCCCACATTTTCCACACCAATGCGCAGGAGGTCTTCGACTACCTGTCGCGCTTCACGCGGTGGCGCCCCTACGAGCATCGCGTCCTGGCCAGCGTGGGCGGCCAACTGCTGCCCATGCCGATCAACCGGACGACGCTCACGCAGCTTTTCGGTCTGCCGCTCGCGGACGAGGCCGCCGCCGAGGCGTTCCTGCGCGCCCGGGCCGAGCCGGTCGCGGAGATCCGAACGGCAGAGGACGCCGTGGTGGCCCAGGTCGGCCGCGAGCTCTACGAGACGTTCTTTCGCGGCTATACCCGCAAGCAATGGGGGTTGGACCCTTCCGAACTCGATCGCTCGGTGACGCAGCGGGTGCCCACCCGTACCGGCACGGACGATCGCTACTTCCTCGACAAGTTCCAGGCCATGCCGGCGGACGGCTACACCCGCCTGTTCGAGGCGATGCTCGACCATCCGCGGATCAGCATCGAACTGGGGGTCGACTACGAGGATGTCCGACGCGACGTTGAGGTCGGGCATACCGTCTACACCGGCCCGATCGACGCCTTCTTCGATCATCGCTACGGCAAGCTGCCCTACCGCAGCCTGGAGTTCCGGCACGAGACGCTCGATCAGCGCCGCATCCAGCCGGTCGCGGTCATCAACTATCCCGGCGAGGACGTGCCCTATACCCGGGTGACCGAGTACAAGCACCTTACCGGACAGGTCTCCCCGCGCACCAGCGTCACCTACGAATATCCCCGCGAGACCGGCGACCCCTATTATCCCATCCCCCGCCCGGAGAACCAGGCGCTGTTCAAGCGCTACGAGGCGTTGGCGCTCGCCCGCTCCGACGTCAGCTTCGTGGGGCGGCTCGCGACCTATCGCTACTACAACATGGATCAGGTGGTCGCGCAGGCACTGGCGACCTATCGGCGGCTGGCCCCCCGTCTGGCCGCGGCGAGCGACCCGGCCAGTCAGGTCGACCCGGCGCTGGTCTGAGCGGCGCCGGTGCCCCAGACGGGCGTTCGGCCCCAAAGCCGTCCTATCGTGCGGGCGTGCCTTGCGACCGACAGCCGCGAGCCGTCCGGCGTCGGGGAGCACATGCTCGTGCTGGCCGAGGAACTACGCGCCGAACTCGACATCGTCCTTGCCTGCCCGCCCAGCCGCGGCGGCCGGGACCTGCTCGACAGGGCTGCGGCCGCCGGCCTCGGCGTGCTGCTGCTTCCCGATGACCCGGACGAGGTCACCCGTTGGCTGAGGCGGCACGACGTCGCCCTGCTGCATGTCCATGCCGGCATCGGCTGGGAAGGGCACGATCTGGCGGTGCGCGGCCGCGCGGCCGGGGTCCCGACGATCATGCGGACCGAGCACCTGCCGGACGTCATCACCGATGTCGAACAGCGGGAACTACACCGGGCCGGCTGCAGGCTCGTGGACCAGGTGATCACCGTGTCGGACGCCGTCGCCCGATCCTTCCACGCCGGCGGCGGACTGGACGGGAAGGCAGTGGTGATCCGCAACGGATTGCGGGGCCGCCCAGCCCGGCGGAGCCGTCTCGACGTGCGAGGGGCGCTCGACCTCGATCCCGACGCTCCGGTCGTGCTGACGGTCGCCCGGATGACCGCGCAGAAGGGCCACGACACCCTGATCGGGGCCTGGCCGGCCGTGCTGGCCAGCCGGCCCAGTGCCCGCTTGGTGCTGGCCGGCGACGGGCCGCTCCGGGACAGCCTGCGCGAGCGGGCGCAGGCACTGGGCGTCGGCCAGTCGATCCTGTTCCTCGGGTACCGCGACGATGTGCCGGATTTGCTCGGGGCGGCCGATGTCTTCGCTCTTCCCTCCTTGTTCGAAGGGCTGCCGCTGGCCGTGCTCGAAGCGATGGCGGCGGGCCTGCCGGTCGTGGCCACGGCCACGGGCGGCACGGACGAGGCCGTTCTCGACGGCGTCAGCGGCCTGCTGGTATCCCCCGGCAACGCTCCAGCCCTTGCCGCCGCGCTCAAGGTCGTTCTAGGAACGCCGGCGCGCGCGGTCTCCTTGGGCGAAGCGGGCCGCCGGCGTTTCGAGACACTGTTCACGGCCGCCGGGATGGCGGCCGACACCCTGCATCTGTACCGGCGCCACGGTGTCGGACGCATCCGCGAGAAGGACCACGAACGAATGGACGGTACGCCCGGGGCACGGACCCGCATCGGCTTCATCGGCGCGGGGGGCATCGCGCACCGCCACCTTGGTGTTCTCGAACAGTTCGGAGACGTCGAACTCGTGGCTTTCGCCGATGTCGACCGCGACCGCGCCACGGCCGTCGCCGCGCGCTTCGGGGCCCGCAGCTACGCCGACCATGGTTCGATGCTGGAGGCCGAGGCGCTCGACGCGCTCTACATCTGCATTCCGCCCTTCGCGCACGGCGCCGTCGAGCAGGCCGCTTTGGCCAAGCGCCTTCCGTTCTTCGTCGAAAAGCCGCTCGCGACCGACCTCGACACCGCGGAGGCGATCGGCCGGGCGGTCGCGGAAGCCGGGCTGATCACGGCGGTCGGTTATCACTGGCGCTATCTCGACACGGTGGACGAGGCCCGCGCCTTGCTCGCCGACAACCCGGCGCAGTTCCTGTCGGGCTACTGGCTCGACTCGACGCCCCCGCCGCAATGGTGGTGGAAGCAGGACCGATCCGGTGGCCAGATGGTCGAGCAGACCACGCATATCGTCGACCTCATCCGCCATCTCGCCGGCGAGGTCACGCAGGTGTTCGGTCTGATGGGCCATAAGGTACGGGCCGACTTTCCGGGCCTCGACGTTGCGACCGCCAGCACCGCGAGCCTGCGCTTCGCGTCCGGCGCGGTCGGCAATATCGGCTCGACCTGCCTGCTGCGGTGGAACCACCGGGTCGGGCTGCACGTGTTCGCGGACGGATTGGCCATGGAGATCACCGACCACGATCTGATGGTCGATGTCGGCCGGGGGCGTCCGGTCCGGCACGCCGAAGGCGATCCCGTCTGGCGGGAGGACCGCGACTTCATCGACGCCGTGCGCGGGGGCGAGAACCGCATCCGGGTTCCCTACGGCGAAGCGCTCAAGACGCATCGCCTCGTGATGGCGATCGGGCGCTCGGCCGCGACCGGCCTGGCCGTCGACCTCCAGTCTCAACGGGACGCCGCCCATGTCTGATCATCGCCGCATCCGATCGCTGGGGGTCGAACGGCCGGGGCAGGCCTTCTTCTTCGACTATGACGAAGGCCCGCCCGGCGAGGGCGAGGCACGCCTCGACATGCTTTACACCGGCTTCTCCGCCGGGACCGAGCTGACCTTCTTCAAGGGCACCAACCCCTACCTGCATTCCCGCTGGGACGGGGGACGCGGCGTCTTCCTGCCCGGCGAGGCCGGCATGCATTTCCCCGTGCCGTTCCTCGGCTACATGGAAGTTGATCGCGTGACGGAGTCGCGCAACGCGGCGCTGCCGGCCGGCACGATCGTGGCGACCACCCACGCCCATAAGAGCGGCCACACCGCCAACCCGTTTCACGACCTTCTCGTGCCGCTGCCGGCCGGCCTCGATCCGATCCTGGGCATCTACGTCGCGCAGATGGGCCCGATCGCGGCCAACGGCATCCTTCACGCCGATGCGGATCTGTTCGGCGCCCAGGTGCCGGCGCTCGGTGCGGGTGTCGCCGGGCGACCGGTGCTGGTCATCGGGGGCGGCGTCGTCGGCCTGATCACGGCGCTGTTCGCCCGTCGCTTCGGAGCGAGCGACGTCATCGTCGCCGATCCCTCGCCGTTCCGGCGCGAGAAGGCCGAGGCGCTCGGCCTCGAGGCCGTGTCGGAGGAGGATGCGATGCGCGTCGTCAAGGACCGCTGGCATCACGGGGGCGCCGACCGGGGCGCGGACCTCGTCTTCCAGACCCGCGCGCAGGCCCAGAGCCTGCAGGTCGCCCTTCAGGCGCTGCGGCCGCAGGGTACGGTCATCGACCTCGCCTTCTACCAGGGCGGGGCGGACGCCGTCCGGCTCGGGGAGGAGTTCCACCACAACGGGCTCGCGATCCGCTGCGCGCAGATCGGCCGCGTGCCGCGGGGCTTGGGCGCGACCTGGGATCGACGCCGGCTCGCCCAGGAGACGATCGGCCTGCTGCGGAGCGACGGCGAGGCCATCAAGCGGCATATCATCACCCATATCGTACCCCTGGAGGACGGCCCGGCCTTCCTCGCCGACCTCGTGCAGAGCCGCCCGGAGTTCCTGCAGATCGTGTTCAAGGGCGCGGCTTGACGCTCGACCCGCCGCCCGAGCCCGTCCGGGTTCTCTTCGTCTTCGCCTGGCTCGTCGTCGGCGGGGAGGAGACCGAAGTGCGGCTGCTCGCCCGCACGCTCGATCCGAGCCGTTTTCGCCTCGACGTCGTGGCCTGCTTCCGCAAGGACGGCATGCCCGAGCAGACGCATGACCAGCTTCGGGCGCTCGGCGTCGAGGTGGACACCTGGCCCTACCACCTCAGCTTCGAGGACACCGTCGGCTATCTCGCGAGCAAGGTGACGGGTTACGACATCGTCGTATCCTGCCAGAACGTCGCCGACATCTATCCGGCGCTGGAGGGGCTGCACCACCGCCCACCGCTGATCGAGCACGGGGGGCTCGTCTCGGAGGCGGAGGCCGGGCCGAAGCATTTCACCACGCGCTATGTCGGGGTCTGCCGCACGATACGGGACGCCGCGGCGGCGCGCATGCCCGGCCGGGAGCGCCACGCGCTCGAGATCCCCTCGATGGTGGACCTGTCCGAGTTCGACCCCGGTGACCGGCACGCCGCCCGCGCCCTGTTCGGCGCGGCCCCCGATGCCATCGTCTTCGGCTGGGTGGGACGTCTCGACCGCAAGAAGCGGGTCGAGGACTTCCTCCGCGCCGCGGCGATCGTCCGGGCCAGCGAACCCTCCGCCCGTTTCGTCGTGATCGGCGGACCCGACGCCTTCATGCCGGACTATGCGGACACGCTGAAGTCTCTCGCGGCGGGCCTCGGCCTCTCCGACGTGCTTCTCTTCCTCGGCGATCGACCGGACGTCCCGTGCCTGCTGGCGGGCCTCGACGTGTTCGTGTGGCTGTCCCGCGGCGAAGGGATGCCCCACGTCGTGGCCGAGGCCGGGGCGGCGGGCCTGCCGGTGATCGCGACGGCCGACAACGGCACGCTGGAGCAGATCGACGACGGGACGAGTGGCCTGTTCGTGCCGCACGAGGACCCGGCCGCCGTCGCCGGGGCCATGCTGCGGCTCCTCCGCGATGAGGCCCTGCGCCGCCGTCTCGGCGCCGCGCTGCGGGCGAAGGTGGAGCGCGACTATGCCGTCGCCGCCCTGGTGCCGCAGTGGCAGGCCCTGTTCGACGACGTGCTCGCCGAGCGGAAAGCGGCACCGCGCCCGCGCCTCTTCGCGAGCTTCTTCCAGGGCGGCTTCGAAGCCTCGACCCACCGCCGCGGCGACGGGCGGCGGCTCGACCTGCTGGCTGCCATCGGCCACGACAGCCACGCCGAGGCGGACTATCGCCAGCTCGCCCGGCACGATCTGCTCACGGTGCGGGACGGGGTGCGCTGGCACCTCATCGAGAAGACCCCGGACCGGTATGACTGGTCGAGCGTTCTGCCGATGCTCCGCGCCGCGCGGGACAGCGGCACGGAGGTGATCTGGGACGTGCTGCACTACGGCTGGCCGGACGACCTCGACATCTGGCGCCCGGCCTTCATCAACCGCTTCGCGCGGTTCGCCGGCGCGCTCGCCGCGGTCGTGCGGCAGGAGACCGATGCCGTCCCGCTCTATTGCCCGGTGAACGAGATCTCCTTCTTCGCCTGGGGCGGCGGCGATGCGGGCTATCTCAATCCTTTCGCGCGCGGCCGCGGCTTCGAGCTCAAGGTGCAACTCACACGGGCGGCCCTGGCCGCCATGGACGCGATCCTGGCGGTCGAGCCGCGGGCCCGCTTCGTGCACGCCGACCCGGTGATCAACGTCCTGACCGATCCGCATCGGCGGCACGAGCAAGGCCATGCCGAGGGACACCGGCAGGCCCAGTTCCAGGGCTGGGACATGCTGGCCGGCCTGTCCTGGCCGCAGCTCGGCGGCGCGCGGCGCTACCTCGATATCGTCGGGGTCAACTACTACTTCAACAACCAGTGGATCCACGGCGGTCCGCCGATCGACGTCGGCCATCCCCGCTACAAGCCGTTTCGCTTCCTGCTCGCCGAGACCTATGCCCGTTACGGTCGACCGCTCTTCGTGGCCGAGACCGGCATCGAGGCGGAGCGGCGCCCGGGCTGGCTGGCCTATGTCGGTGCCGAGGTCCGGGCAGCGCGGCGCGCCGGGGTTCCGGTGGAGGGCATCTGTCTCTACCCCATCGCCAACCACCCCGGATGGGACGACGACCGCCCTTGCCCCAACGGCCTGTTCGACCTCGCGTTCGGAGACGGAGGACGCGCGGCGCATGCCCCACTGGCAGCGGAACTCCGCCGGCAGCAACGCCTTTTCGCGACGGTTCTGGATCGAGCCCCGGAGCCCTGAGGCCGTTGCCTCCGGAAGCGAGCTCGCCGACCCTTCGGACCGTAAGAAGAGGCCAAAGCGATGGGACCATTGCGCGACGGAAAGCGGATCTTGAACAGGACGGTCCAGGCTGCCGCGATCAGCCTCGTGGTGGCTCTGGCCAGCATACCGTTCGGCTGGTCCGCCGATGGACGGGGAGCGGGACGCACCGACCCGCCGATCTGGTTCTTCTCGGGTTTGCGACCCGACACCACCCAGATGTTCGCCAAGCCGGAGATGTGGCCGGGAAGCCTGGCTGCCCTCACCGCGTTCGAACTGCAACTCTACTTCATCGAGCGGGCCGACGACGCGACGCTTTCGACGGCGATCGCCTTCATCAAGGCGAACGGCCTCGATCTCGTCCTCGAGGGTGACATGCTCACGCCCGGAGCACAGCGATGCGGGACGGGGGTCGAGGGGTACTTCTCAGAGGGCGAGATGAGCCGCATCGCATCGCGGCTCAAGCGTCTGGGCGCCGACGTGCGCTTCATCGCAATGGATGAGCCACTCTGGTTCGGGCATGTCGCAAAGACGTTCTGGCGCAAGAACGAGGGCCTTTGCCAGGCTGATCTTGCCTCCCTTGCTCAGAATGCGGCGCATGTCGTGGACGACGTGCGCCGGTCCTTTCCTGACGTGCAGATTGTCGATACCGAGCCGATCGTCAGCCGCGAGACCGATCCGGTTGCCTATGGCGCCTTGCTGCAACAATGGGCCGAGGCCTTTCGGTCCGCGTCCGGGCGGCCCCTTGCCGCCATGATCTTTGACGTGGCCTGGGGACAGGAGAAGAGCTTCGATCCCCAGGAGTACAGAGTCTGGGCGCCCGAGCTTCAGGATGCGGTCGCGCGAATGCGCGCGGCGGGCCTCAAGATCGGGATCATCTATGACGGCCGCGACAATGACGAGACGAACGCAGCCTGGGTCGACCACGCCGTCTATCGGGCTCAGCACATCGAAGGCGACCTGGGACTCACCCCGGACTTCGCGCTCCTGGCGACCTGGATGGTGCACCCGGACCGTAACCTGCCGGAGGACGAAACCGGGACAATGACGAACTTCGTGCTGCGCTACAGCAGGCGCGTGCAGCGGTGACGCGATGATCGGGCGACGCAAGGCTGCGCTGAACGAGCGTTTGCCATTGCAGGCCCGGCGGTCGGTCCTGCTTCGAAACGCATCGCCGGCGTCGCACAGGGGAGGGCACGTCGATTGGGTGCAAGGCCCGGCTGTTCCGCAGTTGGGATGAACTCGGGAATCCGTTTGTCGATCCGCCGACGAAGCTGCGGTGCAACCTGATCCTGTCGGGGATCCGACGCAGCCGGAACAATCGAGGGGGTCGCGGTGTCTGCCTCGGCGAAAGACACAACCGTCAGAGGTCGACCCCATGCGAACACCAGCACTCATCGTCACCGTGGTCACAGCCCTGCTGGCTGCCGCGCCTGCCTCGGCTCAGAGCGGTGGAGCAGCCGGTGTCGGGGGCGGGGCCTCTGGCGGCGGCGCCGCGCTGGGCGGCAGCGGCGCTCCGGGGAGCGGGACACTGAACGGCAC
>CAXTVD010000063.1:0-15761 GCA_964247575.1 uncultured Lichenihabitans sp. | reverse complement strand
GCCCAGGGTCGACCGGGCTCCCAGGCCGAAGATCATGGCCAGGCCGGCACCGATCATCAGGGCTGGCAGGGGGTTTTTGCGCGCAGTGTCCCAGATCTGATCGGTGATCGCGGAGGCGCCGACCTTCGCGTTGGTCATTACCTCGTCCACCATATTGGCCGGCTTGAGGTTCTCGCGAAGCTGGTTGAGCGTGCTGACAAGGCCCGCCCGTGCCTGCTCGGCGTCCGCCTCGGCTTCCGCGGGCGAGGGCGCGTCGGACGACGTACTCATTTGGTCTGCTCCTTGAGGATCTTGGCGTCCTTGCCGAGCTGGTGGATCGACCGGGACGGCGTGAGATTGGCGGGCGAGAGACCCTTTTTCGCCATGAAGATGGCAATCGCCCCGATGATGGCGACCACGATGCCGACCAGGAAGTCGGCCAGGAACGGCTTCATGCCGAACGCGATCAACAGATCCACGATCCCTTGGAGGATCAGGAACAAGGCGGCCACGAACAGCACGGCCGAGATGACCACGGCCGCCACCGCCGTGACGGCCTGTGTGATCTTCTCGCTGATTTCGCTGCGCACAAGACGGATTTCCGTCTCGAACAGGGTCGTCATCTGAGCCAGGGCGTCCGCGAACAAACTCGTCGTCGGAGGCCGGCTCGTCAGGTTGTCGCTCATCGAAAGCCCCCTTGGTCTCTTGATCGGATCAGAGGACCCTGTCGTCCGGATGAGTCGAGCTCCAGGTGCGATACCCGGCGCCTGTCGTGCTGCTGTAGGGAGAGCTTCCCGCCGACCGGCCGGCGGCCGTTGCGTCGCTCTTGAGGAAACGCGCGAGGACGAACCCGGCAAGAACCGATCCCGCGAAGAAGGCGACGGGCTGCTGGCGGGCGAAGGCGGACACGGAGGACAAGACCTCGCGCAGGTCGCTGCTGCGCAGATTGCCGGCGAACTGGTCGACCGACGTCGCGGCATCGCGCACCAGTTGTGCGACCGCGGGGCTCGTATTCTCGAGATCGCCCGCGGCCGACTGCGCCGCCTTGGCAAACCCTGCGAGCTGGTCGGCGCCCGCCTGCTTCTGCGTGTCGACGATTTCGGTAACCTTGCCGCGCGCTTCCGAGGCCAGCGCGTTCAGAGAACTCTTGGCGGTTTCGGCGGCCTGCGACGCCTGGGTCTTCAGGTCGTTGACGCTGGTCAGGACCGCCGCCTTGTCCGGCGTCCCCGTCGTGCTGTCCGGCGCGTTGTTGAGATCGGCCATGCCACTGCTCCCATTGGCGGTTTCCTGCCCCAACAATCACGCCTTAAAGGGATAGTTCCGGGCAAATGCCGAAATGCGTGCCATATCGCCCCGGCGGAACGAGCCGTTCAAAGGTCCGGATCGCGTTGACCGCTTGTGCCGGCCCGTGTACCGCTGCCGCGTGGTCATTTGAGCCGGCTGGCTTGCCGCCACGTTAAACAAGGCGCTAAAAAGCCGGGCCGCAGCGATCGGCCCCCTTTTCGTCTTGTTCCGGGACGTTTGTCCGTTCAGCCGCGCTCGATGTTGTTGCGACTGGAGAACTCGGCGATGAAGACCTCGAAGCTTGCTGGGCGGGAGGCGCATCTGCGTCCCGCGACCCGCCTGGTCCATGGCGGCAGCATACGCTCGCAGTTCGGCGAAGTGTCGGAGGCGCTGTTCCTCACGCAGGGCTATGCCTACGACACGATGGAGGCGGCCGAGGCCCGCTTCAACGGCGATGATCCCGGCTTCATCTATTCGCGCTTCTCCAATCCCACCGTGGCCATGTTCGAGCAGCGCATGGCCCTGCTCGAAGGCGCCCAGGCGGCCCGCGCCACCGCTACCGGCATGGCCGCCGTGACCGCTTCGCTGATGGGGCAGGTGCAGGCCGGCGACCACGTCGTCGCCGCCAAGGCGCTGTTCGGGTCCTGCCGCTACGTCGTGGAGGAACTGCTGCCCCGCTTCGGCGTGCAGAGCACCCTGGTCGATGGCGAGGACCTCGATCAGTGGGCGGCGGCCATGCGGCCCAACACCAAGGTCGCCTTCCTCGAAAGCCCGACCAACCCGCTTCTCAGCCTTGTGGATATCGCGGCCGTGGCCGATATCGCCCATCACGGTGGGGCGACGCTCGTCGTGGACAACGTCTTCGCGACGCCCATGCTGCAAAGCCCGCTCGAACTCGGGGCGGATTGCGTCGTCTACTCCACGACCAAGCACGTGGACGGGCAGGGACGGTGCCTCGGGGGCGTGATCCTGGGCTCGCAAGAGTTCATCGAGACCAAGATGCAGACCCTGCTGCGCCGGACCGGCCCGGCTCTGTCGCCGTTCAATGCCTGGGTGATGCTGAAGGGGCTGGAAACGCTGCCGATCCGGGTGGCTGCCCAGACCGCGGCCGCCACGCGGGTCGCCGACGTGCTGGCCGAGCACCGGCAGATCGCCCGCGTCATCTATCCCGGCCGCGACGACCATCCGCAGGCCGAACTCGCCCGGCGGCAGATGAAGGGTGGCGGCACGCTGATCGCTTTCGAGATAAAGGGCGGCAAGCAGGCGGCGTTCCGTTTCGCCAACGCGCTGAGCGTCATCATCATCTCCAACAATCTCGGCGACGCGAAGAGCCTCATCACCCACCCCGCGACGACGACCCATCAGCGCCTGAGTGCAGAGGTCCGTGCCTCGCTGGGCATCGGCGACGGCATGTTGCGCCTCTCGCTCGGGCTTGAGGACGTCCACGATCTGGTCGATGATCTCAGCCAGGCGCTGGACGTTCTCGACTGGCAGGGCAGCAACGTCGCGGCGATGCGCTGATCGGCCCGGCCCGGCAGGGTCGATGGAGAGGCGATCATGTATACGGCCGTAACGCAGGACATCCAGGTGACGGTCCTCCCCGAATTCATGGCGGACCGATCGGACCCCAAGCAGAGCCGCTTCTTCTGGGCCTACACGATCGAGATCACGAACAAGGGCCGGTTGCGGGTGCAGCTCATCTCCCGCTACTGGCAGATCACGGACTCCGAGGGCCGCGTCGAGGAGGTCCGCGGCCTTGGCGTCGTCGGCGAGCAGCCGGTTCTCGAACCGGGCGAGAGCTTCCGGTACACGTCGGGGTGCCCGTTGCAGACCCCGAGCGGAATCATGACGGGCTCCTATAGCCTGGTCGACGAGACCGAGCGCAGCTTCGAGGTCGAGATCCCGGCCTTCTCGCTCGACAGCCCGCATGCGAGGCGGGTACTCAACTGATCGACCCAGGGGCTGCCTCCATCGATCTCGCCGGAGCGAGCCGGCGCAGCCATCGCGTCCTGCTTTCGTCATCCCGGTAAACTTGTCCGGCTTTCGGTCGTTTCCTCCGCGGAGGTGAGGGCGGAGCGTCGCCCGGGACCTGCGAGAAAGGGAGCCTAAAATGGAACCGATGAAGCCCATGGAACCGATGAAGCCGATGGAGCCCATGAAGCCGATGAAGCCCATGGACGGCGGCGAGGCCTGGTGGCCGAAAGACCTGGGTTCGCCCTCCACGAGCGGAGCGCAGAACGGGATGCGCTATGCCGTGTTCAACGACAAGCACCGCCTCGTGATCGACAAGGGTGGTTCGGTCGCGACCTACGACACGGGCGACCACCGCATCAGCGGCGTGTCGCAGAGCGACAGCCACGGACAGGCGCTGTCCTTCACGAGCCAGAGCGGCGCGGTGGACCTGTCGTCCCTCAAGCAGGTCTGACGTTCGACGCGGGGCCTGCCACCTGGGGCAGGCTGCGCGCCCGTTGACTCGGCGACCCACCAGCCGATACGGGTTGGTGTCCGATGGTGTCCGCAAGGGCCCAAGAGGGAATGCGGTCCGGCGTCGAGCCGGGAAGCCGCGGCTGCCCCCGCAACTGTGAGCGGAGAGTCGCACACCGGAACGCCACTGGGATCCATCCCGGGAAGGCGGTGTGTGACGCTTTCATCCGCGAGCCAGGAGACCTGCCTCGAACGATCTGCGTGTGCCGGGCGGGGTGTCCCGGCGCCTTTCGGTTGCGGCTCTGCCGCGAACGGATGAGCTTGGCCTGAAGGGGCCCGGCCGCGAGCACCCTGTGGAACCGGGCTTTTGCGCCTGGCGGAGTCCAGGGTGAGCGAAACAACACGGGTCTATGTCTGCACGACCTGCCGGGGCGAAGGCGAGCCTGCGCTGCCAATGGAGAATCGCGCCGGGGCGCGGCTGTTCGCGAGCCTGCGCGCGGCAACCGAGGCCGAGCGGGACGTGGAGATCGTGCCGGTCGAGTGCCTGAGCGTCTGCAAGCGGCCCTGCACCGTGAGCTTTGCCGCACCCGGCAAATGGACCTACGTCTATGGCGACCTGCCGCCCGAGACCGCGACGCCGGTCCTTCTCGATGCCCTCCGACTCTACGGGGCGACGGCGGACGGGCTGATCCCCTGGAAGCTGCGCAGCGACGCCATCAAGAAGGGCGTGGTCGCCCGCCTGCCGCCCCATCCCCTTCCCGCAGCCAAGGCAACGCCATGAGCTCTCTTGCCAAGACACCCGTCACCGTTGTCACCGGCTTTCTCGGGGCGGGCAAGACAACCATGATCCGGCACCTCCTGGAGAAAGCGGACGGTCGCCGCCTCGCCTTGATCATCAACGAGTTCGGCGACGTCGGCGTGGATGGCGACATCCTGCGGTCCTGCGGGATCGCGAGCTGCCCGGAGGAGAACATCGTCGAACTCGCCAACGGGTGCCTCTGCTGCACCGTGGCGGACGATTTCATCCCGGCCATCGAGGCGCTGCTGGCCCGCACGCCCAAGCCCGATCACATCATCGTGGAGACCTCGGGGCTGGCATTGCCCAAGCCGCTGGTCAAGGCCTTCGACTGGCCGGCCATCCGGGCCCGGCTGACGGTGGACGGCGTGGTGGCGGTGGTGGACGGGGCCGCCGTGGCGGCCGGCCGCTTCGCCGACGATCCGGCCAAACTCGCCGCCCAGCGCGAGGCGGATGCGTCGGTCGACCACGACAACCCGCTCGAGGAAGTCTACGAGGACCAGCTGCTCTGCGCCGATCTCATCGTGGTCAACAAGGCCGACCTTCTCGACGAGGCCGGTCTGGCCGGCGTCTGTGAGGAGATCCGGGCAGCCGTGCCGCGCGCCGTCAAGATCGTGACGACGCGGGAGGGGCGGCTCGACCCCGCCGTCCTGCTCGGCCTCGCCGCGGCGGCCGAGGACGATCTGACCGGGCGGCCTTCGCACCACGACGGTGCGGACGAGCACGACCACGACGACTTCGACAGCTTCGTCGTCGACCTCCCCGCCGCGCGCGACCCGACGGCGCTGGTGGCCCGCCTGACCGCGGTCGCGGCCCGTCACGACGTGCTGCGGATGAAGGGCTTTCTGGAGGTGGCGGGCAAGCCGATGCGGCTCCTGGTGCAGGGCGTCGGCGCGCGCTTCCGCCAGCAGTACGACCGGCCCTGGGCGTCCGGGGAGGCGCGACGGAGCCGCCTCGTCGTGATCGGGCAGAAGGGCCTCGACCGGCAGGCCATCACCGCCGACCTTCTCGCGACCTAGCCGATGCACCTTCTCGCGACGGCGCAGGGCTCGCTGGACGACGAGGCGGTCGCGGTCGACCTCAAGCAGGCGCCGTCCGACCTCGTCGTCCTGTCGTTCAGCGACAGCGACCTGGCCGTCGTGGCCGAGGCCCATGCGGTGCAGGGCGAGGACATGCCGAGCCTGCGCCTGACGCGGCTCGGGGCGTTGAAGCATCCCTTCAGCGTCGACCTTTTCGTGGGCCGGCTGGGCGGACAGACCAAGAGCGTGCTCGTGCGCCTGCTCGGCGGTCTCGACTACTGGCGCTACGGCGTCGACGAGCTCGCCGCCGCTGCCCGGCGGCACGGCTTCCAGCTCGCGGTGGTGCCGGGGGACGACCGTGCCGACGACCGCCTCGACGACGCCTCCACGCTGCCGCCCGACGCGTTGCGACGGCTCTGGCGCTGGTTCCAGGAAGGCGGGACGGAGAATGTCGGCCAAGCCCTGCGCTTCATGGCGGGGCAGGCCGGGGCCAGCCTGTCGTGGCGCGAGCCGGTTCCCGTGCCGGCGGCCGGTCGCTTCGAGCCGGGCTGTCGGGCTGCTGCCGCTGAGGCGCCGCGCGCGCTGGTGCTGTTCTATCGTTCCCTGATGCTGGCCGTCGACACGGCACCGGTCACCGCGCTGGCCGATGCCCTTGCCGCGCGCGGGTTCGGGGTGACAAGCCTGTTCGTGGGCAGCCTGAAGGACGAGGCGGCGCAGACCATCCTTGCCGCCCACCTGCGGGCCGAGCCACCGGACGTTATTCTCAACACGACCGGGTTCTCGTCCCGGCGCGGCTCGGTGGGCGCGGTGACCGACCGGGCCGGCGTGCCGGTGCTCCAGGTCGTGCTGTCGACGGGAACGCGCGAGGGATGGGCCGGTTCGGCGCGGGGTCTCGGCGCGACGGACCTCGCCATGAACGTGGTTCTGCCGGAGGTTGATGGACGGCTGGTGGCCGGAGCGATCTCGTTCAAGGCGGAGGCGGAGCGGTCCGACGCGCTCGGCTTCACCCGGCTCGTCCACCGCCCCGAGCCGTCGCGGGTGGTGCATGTCGCCGATCTCGCGCTCGCCTGGACCCGGCTGCGCCGGCTTCCCCGGGCCGAGCGGCGGATCGCCTGCATTCTGTCCGATTATCCCGGCCGCGAGGGCCGCACGGGCTATGCCGTCGGGCTGGACACCCCTGCGAGCCTGATCGCCATCGCCGACCATCTCCGGGACGCCGGCTTCGCCGTCGGCGCCTTGCCGGACGCACCGGGCGCGATGCAGGTGCTTGTGGAGAGCCCGCCCACGGCGCGCCTGTCGCTGGCGGAGTATCGACGGGAGCTGGCGAGGCTTCCCGAGGCCTTCGTCGCGTCGGTGCATGCCGCCTGGGGGGACCCGGCCGGGGACCCTGCGGTCCACGACGGGAGCTTCGCCTTCCGCGTGCTGCGGGCGGACCGCTTCACCGTCGCGGTCCAGCCCGACCGCGGTGCCCCAGGCGACCGCCGCGCCGACTACCACGACACGAGCCGGCCCCCGCGCCACGGCTACGTCGCCTTCTACCTATGGCTGCGCCGGATCGAGCGGATCGACGCGATGATCCATCTCGGGACGCACGGCACGCTGGAATGGCTGCCCGGCAAAGCGGTCGCCCTCGCTCCGGACTGCGCGCCCGAAGCGGTGCTCGGCCCCGTGCCGGTGATCTACCCGTTCATCGTCAACAATCCCGGCGAGGCGGCCCAGGCCAAGCGCCGCATCGCTGCCGTCACGGTCGGCCACATGACGCCGCCGCTGGCCGAAGCCGGCGCGCATGGCACGATGATGGAGCTCGAGACCCTGTTCGACGAATATGCGCAGGCTCTCGCCCTCGATCCGCGCCGCGCTCGCCTGCTTGCCGGCCTGATCCTCGACAAGGCCCGCGACGCCGACATCGCGGCGGATGCCGGCCTCGACGACGGCGAGGACAAGGATGCCGTCCTGGCGCGCCTCGACGCCTGGCTGTGCGACATCAAGGAGATGCGCATCGGCGACGGGCTGCACGTCTTCGGCCGGCCGCTCGACGCGGCCCGGCACCGCCCGTCCCTCGTCAGGGCCGGCGCGAGCCTGGCCGATCTCGACGGCAAGCTCGCCCGCTGCGGCGCGGCCGAGATGCGGCACCTCGTGACTGCGCTCGACGGCGGTTTCGTCCAGCCCGGCCCATCCGGCGCGCCGTCCCGCGGCCGCCTCGACGTCCTTCCCACCGGCCGCAACCTCTACACCGTCGACCCCCGCGCCGTGCCGACGCGCACGGCCTGGGAGCTCGGACGCCGCCTCGCTGACGCGGTGATGACCCGCTACGCGCAGGACCACGGCGACTGGCCGCGCCGGCTGGTCCTCGATCTCTGGGGAAGCGCCACGATGCGCACGGGCGGCGAGGACCTCGCCCAGGCCTTTGCGCTCATCGGCGTACGGCCGCGCTGGGACGGCGGCTCGGGCCGGGTCGCCGGCTACGAAGTGATGCCCTTCGCACTGCTGGACTGGCCGCGCGTCGACGTCACCTTGCGCATCTCGGGCCTGTTTCGCGATACCTTTCCCGATGCGATCGCCCTGTTCGATGCGGCGTCCCGGGCCGTCTCGGCGCTGGAGGAAGCGGACGAGGAGAACGCGCTCGCGGCCGGCCGACGGGCCGCGACGGACGGCACCCTGGGGCCCCGCGTCTTCGGGGCCGCGCCGGGCCGCTACGGTCTCGGCCTCGGCCGCACGATCATGGCGGGGACCTGGACCAGCAGGACCGAACTCGGCGAAGCCTATCTCGCCGCCACTTCCCATGCCTTCGGGGCAGGGGGTGAGGGCCGGGCGGCCGCACAGGCGTTCCGCGCTGCGGTCAGCGGGGCGGATGCCTATGTCCACAACCAGGACCTGCCCGGAACGGATCTCCTGGACGCCAGCCCGAACGCCGATCACGAGGGAGGCTTTTCCGCCGCCGCTGCGGCGCTCGGTAACACGCCGGCGCTCTACCATGCCGACACGACGCGGCCCGAGCGGCTCGCCGTGCGCACGCTGCCCGAGGAGATCGCGCGGGTGATCCGGGGACGGGCGACGAACCCGCGCTGGATCGCCGGACAGATGCGGCACGGCCACCGTGGCGCGGCCGAGATCGCCGAGACGGTCGACAACCTCTTCGCTTTCGCCGCCACGACGGATGCCGTGCCGAGCCGGCACTTCGATCGGCTGTTCGACGCCATCTGCGGCGACGAGGCCGTGCGCACCTTCCTCATGGACGCCAACCCGCCCGCCGCGCGCGCCATCGCCGACCGCTTCGCCGCCGCGCTCGACCGGCGGTTCTGGACCAGCCGCCGCAACTCGGTCGCGCGCGTCCTCGCCGACATGCGGGAGACGTCGTGAGCGCCGTGGAGAGCCTGCGGGTCGGCTGGTGCCCCGGGGCGCTGCGCCCGATGCGCGTGGGCGACGGGTTGCTCGTGCGCGTCAAGCCGCGTGCCAACCGGCTGACGATCGCGCAGGCCGAGGCGGTGACCGCCGCCGCTCAGGCCTTCGGCAACGGCATCCTGAACATCACCGGACGGGCCAACCTGCAGATCCGTGGCGTGTCGGACGGCACGTTGCCCGGTCTGACCGCGACGCTGCTGCAGGCGGGCCTGCTCGATCTCACGCCCGAGGGAGAGGCGGCCCGCAACGTCCTCTGCAGCCCGCTCGCCGGTTGCGAGCCGGACGCGGCTTTCGACATCCGCCCGGCCGCGGCGGCACTGGAACAGGCGCTGGCGGACGAGGAGCGCTTTCACCGTCTCCCGGCCAAGTTCAACTGGACCGTGGATGACGGCGGATCCCTGGGCTTGGCGGAGGTGCCGGGCGATGTCCGTTTCACCGCGGTGGCCGGACCGGGCGGGCCGGGGTTCCGCATCGATCTCGCACAAGGTCGAACGACGGGGTTCTGCGCTGCCGGCGACATCGTCCAGGCGGCAGCCGCGCTGGCCGATGGCTTTCTCGCACTCTGCGCCGAGCGCCGGCTCGAACCCCATCGCATGGCGGATCTCGTCGCCGCCTGCGGGGCGGCGGCGATCCTGGAGCGGGCCGGCCTGCCGCTCCCCGGGTCGGGATGGTCCGCGCCGCCGCCGCGCTCGCCCATCGGCCGGTGGCAGGTGGGTGCGACCCATGTCGTCGGTGCGGCGCCGGCCTTCGGGCGCCTGGAGGCCGACGCGCTCGCCCGCTTCACCAAAGCGGCGAAGCGGGCCCGTGCCGTGACCCTCGTCCTCACGCCCTGGCGGAGCCTGCTGGCGGCAGACCTCGACCCGGCCGGTGCCGCGCTGCTGCTGGAAGCCGCCGCGGCGGCCGGCCTCGTCACCGATCCGACCGACAGGCGGCTCGCCGTGGCAGCCTGCGCGGGCGAACCGGCCTGCCGCCGGGCCGGGGCGCCGGTCCAGGTCCATGCGGCGCGTTGGGCTCGCCTCGTCGGGACGCCTGCGCCCGGGACGACGGGGCTGCACGTGTCGGGCTGCGCCAAGGGCTGTGCTCACGCCGCGCCCGCGCCCCTGACGCTCGTGGCCCGCGCGGGGCTCTACGACCTCGTCCGGGATGGCCGGGCCGGCGACCCGCCGGACGTGACCGGCTTGTCCGTCGAGGCGGTGACCGCCATGCTGAGCGGGCGCACGCACACCCGAGGGAGCCGCGTTCCTGACCTATGATTACATCCGCGATGGCGCGGCCATCTACCGCCGCTCCTTCGCCATCATCCGGCGTGAGGCCGCCCTCGACCGCTTCTCGAGCGAGGAGGAGCGGGTCGCGGTGCGCATCATCCATGCCTGCGGGATCGTGGAGGCCGCCGGCGACATCGTCTTCGCGCCCGGCGCCGTGCGGGCCGGCATCGCCGCCTTGCAGGCTGGCGCGCCGATCCTGTGCGACGCCAGCATGGTGGCGGATGGCATCACCCGGGCACGCCTGCCGGCCGCCAATGCGGTCGTGTGTACCTTGCGCGACCCTTCCGTTCCGGCCCTGGCCGCTGAACTCGGCACCACGCGGACCGCTGCCGCCATGGAACTGTGGCGCGACAGGCTTGGCGGATCGGTGGTGGTCATCGGCAACGCCCCGACCGCGCTGTTCCGGCTTCTCGAACTGCTCGACGCGGGGGCTGCCCCGCCTGCGGCGGTGGTCGGCATGCCCGTCGGCTTCGTCGGCGCGGCGGAGTCCAAGGAGGCGCTGCTAGCCGATGGTCGGGTGCCGGCCCTGATCGTGCGGGGCCGCAAGGGCGGCAGCGCGATGGCTGCCGCCGCGGTCAATGCCCTTGCGAGCGCCTCCGAGTGACGGACAAGACGCGAGCCGGCCGCCTCATCGGCGTGGGCCTCGGACCGGGCAGTCCCGACCTCGTGACAGTGAGGGCCATGCGCCTTCTGCAGACCGCGACCACCGCGGCGTGCTTCGCCAAGGCCGGTCGCTGCGGCATCGCACGGCGGCTCGCGGAGACGTGGCTGCCGGCCTCCTGCACCATGCTGCCGCTGCACTATCCGGTGACGACCGAACTGCCGTTCGACAGCGACGCCTATCGCGACCAGCTCGGCGCCTTTTACGCGGAGGCCGCCGACAGCCTGGCGGCGACCCTGGAGCAGGGCCGCGACGTGCTGCTCCTCTGCGAGGGCGATCCGCTGTTCTACGGCTCGTTCATGCATCTCTACATCCGGCTGCGCGACCGGTTCGCGGTGGAGATCGTGCCGGGGGTGACCGGCATGTCCGGCTGCTGGACGGCGGCGGGCGTGCCGATGACCTGGGGCGACGACGTCCTGACGGTGCTGCCGGCGACGCTCCCCGCGGGAGTGCTGCGGGAGAAGCTGATCGGCAGCGACGCCCTGGTGTTCATGAAACTAGGGCAGAACCTGCCCAAGGTCCGGGCGGCGCTGGAGGCTGCCGGACTGCTGGACCGCGCGATCTATGTCGAGCGGGGCACCATGGCGGAGGAGATCGTGCTTCCGCTGCGCGACAAGGACGACGACGAGGCACCCTACTTTTCGGTGGTGCTCGTTCCGGGCGACGGGCGACGGCCGTGAGCGAGGCCCACGCCGGCTGGATCGCGGTGATCGGCCTCGGCCCCGGCCCGGCCGCGTGGCTCACGCCCGAAGCCTCCGCCGTTCTTGCGGAGGCCAGCGACCTGATCGGCTACGCCCCCTATCTCGCCCGCGTTGCCGACCGAGGGGATCAGGTGAAGCACCCGAGCGACAATCGCGTCGAACGCGACCGCGCGCGCCACGCCTTCGCCCTGGCCGCGGCTGGACGGCGCGTGGCCGTCGTGTCCGGCGGCGATCCCGGCATCTTCGCCATGGCGGCGGCCGTCTTCGAGGCCCTGGAGGGGGGCGATCCGTCCTGGACCGCGCTGCCGATTCGCGTGGTCCCTGGCGTGTCCGCCATGCAGGCCGCCGCCGCACGGCTCGGGGCGCCGCTCGGCCACGACTTCTGCGTGCTGTCGCTGTCCGACAACCTGAAGCCCTGGAGCATCGTCGAGCGACGCCTGCGTGCGGCGGCCGAGGGCGACTTCGTGCTGGCCCTCTACAATCCGGCGTCGCGGGCACGGCCGAACCAATTGGCCGATGCCTTCGCCGTGCTGCGCGACGTCAAGCAGGCCGCAACGCCGGTCGCCTTCGCCCGGGCGGTCGGTCGCCCGGACGAGGCGCTGGTCGTGACCACCCTAGGCCGGGCCGACCCCACGCTCGCCGACATGAGCACGCTGGTGATCGTGGGCTCGAGCGAAACCCGTCGTATCGAGGGTCCCGACGGCCGCGGCTGGCTCCTGACGCCCCGCAGCTACGGCGCGAGCCGCTGATGGGCCGCGATCCAGGCGAGCACGTCGGCAAGATCGAAGAAGGTCGTGGTGTCCGGCGGCCGGGGGGCCTCGACCAGAACGACGGGCAGGCCGAGCGCGCGGGCGGCCGCGAGCTTGCCCGCGCCGGCCGGACCGCCGCTGTTCTTCGTCACCAGGATCTCGATCGCCTGCCGCTGCATCAGCTCGATCTCCTCCGCCATTGCGAAGGGCCCGCGCGCCAGCACCACACGGGACCGCGCCGGCAGGTCGGCAACGTCCGGCGGGTCGATGGTCCGGATGAGGTAGTCGTGCTGGGACGCCGGCTTGAAGGCCGCCAGGCCGAGCCGCCCCGTGGTGAGGAACACGCGCCGCGCCGTGGGACCGAGCGCCCGGGCGGCGGCGTCGAGGTCCGGCACGGTGAGCCATCGGTCGCCGGGCGACGGCGTCCAGGGCAGGCGGGTGAAGGCCGCAAGGGGCAGCGGGAGCTGCGCGCAGGCGATGCGGGCGTTCGCGCTGATGCGAGCGGCGAAAGGGTGGGTCGCGTCGACCACCGCCTGGATCCCTGCCGCGCGGAGATACCGAACCAGTCCCTCGATGCCGCCGAAACCGCCGATCCGGAAGGGCAGGGGCGGGGCGACCGGCGCCTGCGTGCGTCCGGCGAGCGAGACGATCGCCTCGACATCGGGCCGGCCGGCCAGCGCCAAAGCGAGGCGGCTGGCTTCGGTGGTGCCGCCGAGGAGGAGCAGGCGCAAGGCTTGGGGCAGGGGCAAGGTCCTTCCGGCGATCCGGAGAAAGGCCGAGGATGGCCCAGCCTTCTCCGGTCGCTCGCCGACCTTAGCTGTCCGACCCTTGCGCCTGAAAGGGTGCAGGCCGGCACGGCGCGTCCCGGCAAGCGGGGCCGCGCGCTCCAGCCGCCCGCGCCGCCTCCGGATGGCGTCCTCGCTCTGCTCCGTGTTGCCGCGATGACAACACCAGTTCGCGCCGGACATCGGTGCCGGTCATGACCACTCAGCCCTGGCTCACGCTGGTCGGCCTCGGCGAGGATGGGCTGGAGGCCCTGTCGCCCCGGGCCCGTTCTGCCATCGCGGAGGCCGCGCTCGTGGTCGGGGGCCGGCGACACCTCGCCCTCGTCGGTTCGACGCGGGGCGAGCAGCTGTCCTGGGCGTCGCCGATCGAAGCGACGGTCCCGGCCATCATGGCCCGCCGCGGCCAGCCCGTCTGCATCCTGGCGAGCGGCGATCCCTTCTTCTTCGGCATCGGCTCCGTGCTCGCCCGATGGTTCGACCCCGCCGAGATGCGCGGCCTGCCCCAGCCCTCCGCCTTCAGCCTTGTCGCCGCCCGCCTCGGCTGGGGGCTGCAGGACTGCGAATTGCTGACTCTCCACGGCCGGCCGCTGGAGCGGATCGTCCCGCATCTTCGGCCCGGCGCGCGGCTTATCGCCCTTTCCTGGGACGCCGCGACGCCGGCCGCCCTGGCCGCCCTCCTGGCCCGGCACGGCTTCGGCCGCTCCCGCCTGATCGTGTGCGAGGCGATGGGCGGACCGCGCGAGCGGGTTCGGGATGCGCTCGCGGCCGGCTTCGACCTACCCGACGTCGACGCGCTCAATACGATCGCTCTCGAGGTGGTGGCCGAACCAGGAGCCCGCGTCCGGCCGCTTACGCCGGGCCTTCCGGATGACTGGTTCGAGCATGACGGGCAGATCACCAAGGCGCGCGTGCGGGCGCTGACGCTTGCGGCGCTCGCCCCCCGGCCGGGCGGCCTGCTCTGGGATGTCGGCGCGGGATCGGGCTCGGTCGGCATCGAGTGGATGTTGCTGCACCCCGCCAACCGCACCGTCGCGGTCGAACGGGACGCGATCCGCGCGGCGCGGATCGCGCGCAATGCGTCCGCGCTCGGCGTGCCCGACCTCCGGGTGGTCCAGGGCTCCGCCCCCGATGCGCTGAACGGGCTGGACCCGCCGGACGCGGTGTTCGTCGGCGGCGGCGCGACGGGCGCGGGCCTGCTCGAACGCTGCCGCGCGGTCCTGCCGTCCGGCGGGCGGCTCGTCGTCAATGCCGTGACGGTCGAAAGCCAGGCGATGCTCGCGACGACCTTCGCCGCCCAGGGCGGCGACCTCGCCACCATCAGTCTCGCCCAGGCCGAGCCGGTCGGACGGTTCCACGGCTGGCGTGCCGCGATGCCGATCACCCAGTGGGTCTGGGCCAAGCCGTGAGGGCGCCCCTCGCCATCGGGATCGGCTGTCGCCGCGATTGCCCGGTGGACAGCATCGTCGCGCTGGTCGGGGCGGCACGCGACCGCGTCGGACGGGACCGCCCGGCTCGGCTGTTCACCCTGCTGGACAAGGTGGGGGAGCCCGGCCTGTGCGCCGCGGCGGCGCGCCTCGGCCTCGACCTCGTGGGCCTGCCGCGGGACGCCCTGGCCGCGGCCATGCCCGGCGTGGTGACGCGGTCGGCCGCGGCCACGGCGGCTGTCGGGCTCGCCTCCGTGTCCGAGGCCGCCGCGCTCGCCGGGGCAGGGCACCGCGCGGTGCTCATCCTGGCGCGCATCGCGGCCGGCGGCGCGACCTGCGCCGTCGCGGCTTCCGCCGAGTCGCTGCCATGACCGTCCATTTCATCGGCGCCGGCCCGGGCGCGCCCGATCTCATCACCGTGCGGGGGCGCGATCTCCTCGCCCGCTGTCCCGTCTGCCTCTATGCCGGCTCGATCGTGCCCCCGGCGCTGCTGGAGCACTGCCCGCCCGGCGCGCGGCTGATCGACAGCGCCCCGCTCAGCCTCGATGAGATCATCGCCGCCATCGAAGCCGCCCACCGCGAGGATCTCGACATCGCGCGGCTTCATTCGGGCGACCTGTCCGTCTGGAGTGCCCTCGGCGAGCAGTTGCGGCGCCTCGATGCGCTCGGCATTCCCTCCACGATCACGCCGGGCGTGCCGTCCTTCGCCGCCGCTGCTGCGGCCCTGCGGAGCGAACTCACGCTGCCGGCCCTCGCCCAATCGGTCGTCCTGACCCGCACGTCGGGCCGGGCCTCGCCCATGCCGCCGCGGGAGAAGCTGGCGGCCTTCGCCGCCACGGGGGCGACGCTCGCGATCCACCTGTCCATCCACGGGCTCGCAGCCATCAGCGAGGAGCTTGTTCCCTTCTACGGGGCGGACTGCCCGGCGGCGGTCGTCTATCGGGCCTCCTGGCCCGATGAACGCGTCGTGCGCGGAACGCTGGCCAGCCTGCCCGGTCAGGTGGCCGCGGCCCCGATGGAACGCACCGCCCTGATCCTTGTCGGCCCGGCCCTCGGGGCCCGCGATTTTCGCGAGAGCGCGCTGTACGACGCGGATTACGTTCGCCGCTTCCGGGGCGGCGGGCGCGGAGAGGCGACCGATTGAGACGGGGTTGGGCGACGCGGCGCTCCCCGCCGGCGCGTCTCCGGCCCGCTCGATCGGCTGGCTTCCCGTGCCCGAGCTGCGTCTGCGCGGCTCAGCGGGCGGCCGCGTCGGCCGGGGCGCCCTTGCGC
>CAXTVD010000062.1:0-15772 GCA_964247575.1 uncultured Lichenihabitans sp. | reverse complement strand
TGGGGCCACGCAACATCCCCGTCGCCCAGGGGAACCCCAACACCCTGGTGCCCCCGCGCACCGACCACGGCACGATGCCGAACCTGAAATGGTCGTTCGCCAATTCGCACATGCGGCTCGAGAACGGGGGCTGGGCCCGCCAGACCACCGTGCGCGAACTGCCGGTCTCCGACACCATGGCCGGCGTCAACATGCGGCTCAACAAGGGCGGCGTGCGCGAGATGCACTGGCACAAGGCGTCCGAGTGGTCCTACATGCTGGCCGGCCGGGCGCGGATCACGGCGATCGACGTGGACGGGCGGACCTTCGTGGACGACGTCAGCGAGGGGGACCTCTGGTTCTTTCCCTCCGGGATCCCGCATTCGATCCAGGGTCTTGAGCCGGACGGTTGCGAGTTCCTGCTCGTCTTCGACGATGGCAGCTTCTCGGAGGACAATACGTTCCTGCTGACCGACTGGCTCATCCACACGCCGCCCGAGGTGGTCGCCAAGAACTTCAAGCTGCCCGCCTCGACCTTTGCGAACCTGCCGCCCAAGGAGCTGTACATCTTCGAGGCGCCCCTGCCTGCCTCAGCCGACCCGAATGTCGACATGCCGCCGGGCCCGGCCGGCCGGGTGATCAAGCCCTACAGCCACCGGATGACCGCCCAGGCGCCGATCGAGACGGAATGGGGCAACATCCGGATCACGGACAGTCGCAATTTCCCGGCGTCGATCACGACCGCCGCATCGCTGGTCGAGATCAAGCCCGGGGCCATGCGCGAGCTGCACTGGCATCCCAATGCGGCGGAGTGGCAGTACTATATCGACGGGCAGGCGCGCATGACGGTGTTCGCGTCGGGCGGCGACGCACGGACCTTCGACTACCAGGGGGGCGACGTTGGCTACGTTCCCTTCGCCCAAGGTCATTACATCGAGAACACCGGGACGACCCCGGTCAGGTATCTCGAACTGTTCAAGTCGGATCACTACGCCGACCTGTCGCTGACGCAATGGCTGGCCCTGACGCCGCCCGAACTCGTCGCCGCCCACCTGCGGATCGACAAGAGCCTGCTCGCCAATCTTTCCCAGACGAAGCGGCAGGTGGTCGGATGATATGGGGTCGGCCCTCCAGCGACTGCGGGAGGGCCGAACCTGGCGAACGCCGATCGACCATGAACCGGCCGGGCCGTCGTCGCGTCAGAACGGCGAGTCGGGGTAGTAGAAGTCCTTGGCGTTGTCTTTCGTGACGAGCGTGGCATCCATGATGTAGCGGCCGCGCACCGGAATCTGGTCGTAGAAGTTGGCGACCGTTAGTTCCATGGCGGTCGCGATCATCGCCGGGGGGTAGAGCACGTCGACGGGGATCATGCTGTCGCCGTCGGATACCCGCTTGATCATGTCCTTCATGCCGGCGCCGCCGACCACGAACTTGATGTCGGAGCGGCCCGACTGCTTGATCGCTTCAAGCACGCCCACCGCCATGTCGTCGTCCTGGCACCAGACCGCATCGATCTTCGGGTATTTCGACAGGTAGTCCTGCATGATCTTGAAGGCGTCGTCGCGCGACCAGTTGCCGAACTGCTTTTCCAGGACCTTGATGCCGCTGCCGGCGATGGCGGCGTCGCAGCCCTTCTGGCGCTCCTCATCGATGACGATGGGCAGGCCGCGGATGACGACCGCATTGGCCTGGGGGAGCTTGGCCTTGATGTACTCGCCCGCGACGCGGCCGACATCGGGATTGTTGCCGGCGACATAGAGGTCCTCGATCGACTGGTCCGACAGCGCGCGGTCGACCACGGTCACGAAGACGCCCTTGGCCTTGACCTGCCGGATGGGGTCGGTCAGCTCGTCGGAGTTCTGCGGCAGCGTGACGAGGGCGTTGATCCCCTGGGTCGTCAGGTCCTCCAGCGCGTTGGCCTGGGAGGCGCCGTCCGGCGAGGTCTTCACGATGATCTTGAGGCCGGGATGGCGGGCCTCGAGCAGCGCCTTGGCGCGTTCCGCCTGGAAGACGACGCCGCCCGTCCAGCCATGATCGGCAGCCGGGATGGAGACGGCGATCGTGATCTTCTTGTCCTGTGCCTGGGCAAGGCCGCAGCCCGCCACCATCGCGAGAACCGCGCAGCCCGTGGTCAACCTGTTCATGCCTGATCACTCCCGGTGGGCCGTTGTGTGTTGAACCGGGGCGGCCCTGCCCCGTCCGGCGGCGTGCTGCCGCCCGATCTCCTGGTCCCGTTCACCGCCGTCCGCGCATCAGCGAGCGCTGGACGAGCATGGCGACAATGATGATGGCGCCCTGCACCGCGCCGATCAGATATTCGCTCACGAAGGACGACAGCACCATGATATTGCCGACGATCTCGAGGAGCAGCGCCCCGCAGACCGTGCCCCAGATCCGCCCGACGCCGCCCCGCAGCGCCGTTCCGCCGACCACGACGGCCGTGATGGCCTGCAGCTCCCACAGCAGTCCGGTCGTGGCGGTCGCCGCCCCGAGGCGCGGCACATAGACGAGCACGGCTGCCGCGACGCACAGGCCCTGCACGACATAGGTCACCGTCCGGATGCGGCCGACCGGGATCCCGGAATAGCGCGCCACGTCCTCGCTCGAGCCGACCGCGATCACGTGGCGGCCGAAGGCCGTCTTGTAGAAGATGAACGCGCCGAGCGCCGCCATGACGAGGACGACAAGGATGGGAATGGGAACGCCGCCCACCGTGCCGAAATAAACCGGGCGGTAGAGCCCGCGCAGCTCCTGCGACTTCATCGCGATGGAGCCGCCATTGGCCAGCCAGATGGTCAGGGCGCGGAAGATGCCCATCGTGCCGAGCGTGACGATGAAGGGCTCGATGCGCCCGAGCGTCACGATGAGGCCGTTCGCAAGGCCGCAGGAGGCCCCCACTCCGAGCGCGAGCAGCATGGCGCAGCCGATCGTGCTCCAGCCGCCCCCGCCAAGGCCTGTGTTCATGAACAGGATCATGACGCTGGCGACGAAGGCCGCCATGGAGCCGACCGACAGGTCGATGCCGCCGGACGAGATCACGAAGGTGGCGCCCACCCCGATGATCGCGATGAAGGCGCTGCGGGTCAGCACGTTGCTGAGGTTTTCGACGCTGAGGAAGCTCGGATTGACGAGAGCGCCCAGCACCATGAGGCAGGCGAGCGCCGCGAAGGGGGCCACCGTCGCGATGTCGATGCGCGGGAGCGCCCGGGGCGGCGCCGTCTTCAGGCTGGTCTCGGTCATCTCACGCGCCCGTCTCTGTCGCCAGGAGGGCCGCCTGCGCGTCGGCCCCCGTCGCCATCACCACGATGTTCTGCTCCGTCATCGCTTCGCCCTGCAGTTCGCCGACGAGTCGCCCGGCCCGCATGACGAGGATGCGGTGGCACAGGCCGATCAGTTCCTGCATCTCCGAGGAGATGACGACCACCGCCTTGCCCTGGGCGGCGAGGTCGGCGACGAAGCGGTAGATCTGCTCCTTGGTGCCGATGTCGATGCCGCGGGTCGGCTCGTCGATGATGACGATGCGGGGATCGCGCAGCATCATCTTGCCGAGCAGCAGCTTCTGCTGGTTGCCCCCCGAAAGCTGGCCGGCCAGCATGGCCTTGCTGCGCGCCCGGATGTCGAAGCGTGCGATGGCCTGGTCGAGGCCGGCGCTTTCGAGCGCGCGGCTGATGAACGGGCCGCGGCAGAACCGCTCGAGGGCCGCCAGCGTCAGATTGGTCTGCAGGTCCTTGGCGAGCAGCAGTCCCTTCCCCTTGCGATCCTCGCTGAGATAGACCACCCCGGCGTCCAGGCTGTCCCGCACGGTGTCGAAGCGGACGGCGCGGCCCTCGAGCCGGACCGTGCCCCGCGCCGGCCGGAGGCCGACAAGCCCCTCGAAGGCCTCGGTGCGGCCTGCACCGATCAGGCCGGCGAAGCCCAGGATCTCGCCCGCCCTGAGGGCGAACGAGATGTCGGACGCGAAGCCCGGCACCTGCAGGCCATCGACCTCCAGCAGCGGGCCTGCGGACGGGACGGGCGCGAGCCGGGGATAGAGCCGTGCCATGTCGCGCCCGACCATCAGATGCGCCATGTCCAGCGGCTTGAGGGTGGCGGCCGGACGGGTCGCGATCAGCTTGCCGTCGCGCAGCACCGTCACCCGGTCGGCAACCGCCGCCACCTCGGGCAGCCGGTGCGAGATGTAGAGAACCGCGACACCCGCCTTCCGCAGGGTGCCGATCACGGAGAGCAGGGCATCGGTTTCATGCGGGGTCAGCGAGGCCGTCGGCTCGTCGAAGATCACCACGCGATGATCGACGTCGAGAGCGCGGGCGATCTGCACGAGCTGCCGCTGCGCGATCGACAGGCGGAACACGACGGCGCGGGGATCGATCTCGGCCCCGAGCCGGCGCACCGCCTCGGCCGCGCGGCGGTTCATCGCCCGGTCGTCCAGCACGAGGCCGCGCCGCCTCTCGCGGCCCATGAAGATGTTCTGCGCGACGGTCAGGTCGGGCGCGAGCAGGATTTCCTGATGGACCAGAACGATGCCGCGTCGCTCGGCTTCGACGGGGCTGGTCAGGACCAGGGGTGTTCCGTCGAGGGCCACCGTGCCGCGCGTGGGCGAGAGATGACCCGCGAGGAGCCGCATCAGCGTCGACTTGCCGGCCCCGTTCTCGCCGATCACGGCGTGCACCTCGCCGGGCCGCAGCGCGATCGAAACGTTGCTGAGGACCTCGACGCTGCCGAAGCTCTTCGAGACGGCACGCGCCTCGAGCACGGCCAAGGGATCGGCCAGCGTCGCCCGCTCGTCGGACAAGGCGTGCTCGGCCCCCACTCGCATCCTCCACCCCGGCCGGCCCTGTTGCGGGCTCGTGACCGTCCCAACCGTTATGAAACCGTTTCCATCAAGCGTCAACTCTGGTATGCGTTTGTAAGGCTTTGACGTGGCGCAACGCCAGGCCCGCATAGACGGGCGCGACGACAGGGGGAGGCGGCGTGGCAGCTGGCGAGGCTGGACCGGCTACAATGCGGCAGGTCGCCGAACGTGCCGGCGTCGCCTTGACCACGGTCAGCCGTGCCTTCAGCGACCCCGACAAGCTCTCGCCGGCCACGCTGAAGCGGATCGAGACGGCGACGGCCGACCTCAATTATACGCTCAACCTGAACGCGCGTTCGCTGCGCCGCCGGTCCCGCGGCGTGGTGCTCGTGCTGCTGCCCGATATCGGCAACCCGTTCTTCTCCCAACTGCTGAAGGGCATGGAGGAGGCCGCGCGGGAGCATGGCCGCGTCATCCTGATCGGCGATACCGGCAGCGACGCGGGCCTGCGGGAAAGCTACGCGATGCAGTTGCAGGCCCGTACGGCGGACGCGCTGATCCTGCTCGACGGCCAGCTTCCCTTCGCGCCGGAGACGGCGGCGCGGGCCCATCTGCTGCGCTCGCCCGTCGTGGCGGTGAGCGAACGGGTGCCCGAGGCCAGCATTCCCTATGTGGGCATCGACAACGAAGCCGCGGCCCGAGACGTGGCGGCGCTCCTCGCGGGGGCCGGGCACCGCCGCGTCGCCCATATCCGGGGAACACGGGGCAACATGCTCACCGAGGAGCGGGCCCGCGGTTTCGCGGCCGGAGCCAAGACACAGGGGCTCACGCTGCTCGGCAGCGTCGAGGGCCATTTCTCGATCGAAGGGGGACGGGAGGCGGCCCTCGCGATCCTGGGCTGGCCTGACCGGCCCACCGCGGTCTTCGCGTCCAGCGACGAGATCGCCATGGGGGCGATCCACGCCTTCAAGAGCGCCGGGCTGCGCGTCCCCGACGATCTCTCCGTGATCGGCTTCGACGATATCGACTTCGCCGCCATCCATGAACCCGGCCTGACGACGGTCCGGCAGCCCCGGCGGGCCATGGGCCGGGCGGCCGTCGACCTAATCGCGAACTGGACACCGGGGTCGAGCCTCGTGGGCCACGACGTGGCCCTGGACTATCGAATCGTTCGGCGCGCGAGCCTCGGCCCGCCGCCGGGGCGATGACGAACGCCGCACCGCCTCGAGGCTGGCGGGATCGGTCGACAGACAAGGAAACGGAGGAGAGATGCCCACCACACTGAAAGGCCCCGGCCTGTTCCTGGCGCAGTTCGCGGGGGATGCCGCACCCTTCGACTCGCTCGACGCCATCTGCGACTGGGCAGCGGGGCTCGGCTACAAGGGCGTGCAGATCCCGACCTGGGACGCGCGCCTGTTCGATCTCGCCAAGGCGGCCGCGAGCAAGACCTATTGCGACGAGATCGCCGGCATCGCGTCCGGGCACGGCCTCGCGATCACCGAACTGTCGACCCACCTGCAGGGCCAGCTCGTCGCCGTGAACCCGGCCTTCGACGAGGCGTTCGACGCCTTCGCGCCCGCGGCCGTCCAGAACAACCCGAAGGCCCGGCAGGAATGGGCCGTCGATCAGCTCAAGCTGGCGGCCCGGGCCTCGCGGCATCTCGGGCTCAAGGCCAGCGTCTCGTTCACGGGCGCGCTCGCCTGGCCGTTCGTCTATCCCTGGCCGCAGCGCCCGGCGGGCCTGATCGAGACCGCCTTCGCCGAACTCGCCCGCCGCTGGGTCCCGATCTTCGATGCCTACGACGAAGCGGGCTGCGACATCGGCTTCGAGCTGCATCCGGGCGAGGACGTCTTCGACGGCGTGACCTTCGAGCGGTTCCTCGAGGCGGCCGGCAACCACCCCCGCTGCGCCATCAACTACGACCCCTCGCACTTCGTGCTGCAGGGGCTCGACTATCTCGGCTTCATCGACATCTACCACGAGCGGATCAAGGCCTTCCACGTCAAGGATGCCGAGTTCAATCCGACGGGGCGGCAGGGTTTCTACTCCGGCTTCCAGCCCTGGATCGACCGCGCGGCGCGGTTCCGCTCCCTCGGCGACGGGCAGGTCGACTTCTCCGGCGTCTTCTCCAAGCTCGCGCAACACGGCTACGACAGCTGGGCCGTGCTCGAATGGGAATGCTGCCTCAAGCACCCGGAGGACGGCGCGCAGGAGGGAGCGGACTTCATCGCCGCCCACATCATCCGGGTGACCGAGAAGGCCTTCGACGATTTCGCCGGGGCGGCGCCCGATGCCGACCGGAACAGGCGGATGCTCGGCATCGGCTGAGCCCGCAACGTCTGCCCGTCCGCTCGAGCGGCGGCGCGCCGCGCCGGGTGCCACCCCACCCGTGCCCTCCCGGGGACGGCAGGGATGACACCCGGCGCACCGGAACTAGAAAAGGCGAAGCGGAGAACACGCATGATCGAGGGACGCAGCGAGACCCGGGGCCGGCGCATCCGGCTAGGCATGGTGGGCGGGGGCGAGGGGGCCTTCATCGGCGCGGTGCACCGCATCGCCGCCCGGCTTGACGACCACTACGAGCTCGTCGCCGGGGCACTCTCCGCGACCGCCGACAAGGCGGCCCGGTCGGCCGCGCAACTCGGCCTCGATCCGGCGCGCAGCTATTCCGATTTCGCCGCCATGGCCCAGGGGGAAGCGAACCGGCCCGACGGCATCGAGGCGGTCGCGATCGTGACGCCCAACCATATGCATGCTCCGGCCGCCACCGCCTTTCTCGACGCCGGCATCCACGTTATCTGCGACAAGCCCCTGACCACGACCCTCGACGAGGCCCGCGCGCTCCGGGACAAGGCCGAGCGCTCCGGCCTCGTCTTCGCGCTCACGCATAACTACACCGGCTATCCGGTGATCCGGCAGGCCCGCGCCATGGTCGCGAACGGCGATCTCGGCGAGATCCGGGTCGTCCAGGTCGAATACGCGCAGGACTGGCTGGCCGAAAAGATCGAGGACACCGGGCACAAGCAGGCCGAATGGCGCTCCGACCCGGCCCGCTCGGGCGCAGGCGGCTGCATCGGCGACATCGGCACCCATGCCTTCAACCTGGCCGACTTCGTCACGGGTCTCGACGTGGCGGAACTGTGCGCGGAGCTGACGACCTTCGTGCCGGGCCGGCGGCTCGACGACAACACGCAGGTCATGCTGCGCTACAGGGGCGGCGCACGGGGCCTCCTCTGGGCCAGCCAGGTCGCCACGGGCAACGAAAACGAGATCCGCCTGCGCGTCTATGGCACGAAGGGCGGCATCGAATGGACGCAGCGCGACTGCAATCAGATGATCTGGTCGCCGCTCGGGCAGAACCGGCAGACCGTGACCCGCAACGGCGCAGGCGCGGACGCCGCTAACAAGCGCATGTCCCGTGTTCCGGGCGGCCATCCCGAGGGCTATCTCGAAGGCTTCGCGAACATCTACGCCGAGGCGGCCGCGGCGATCCTGGCCGCTCGCGAAGGCAGGCCGTCGCCGGCCGAAGTTCTGTTCCCGAGCGTGCGGGACGGCGTGAAGGGGCTCGCCTTCATCGACGCCGCCGTCCGCTCCTCGCAGGCGGGGGCGGTCTGGACGGCGATGCCGCCGTCTTGACCGACGGCATGGACCCGATCAGGCGAGCCGTTGGAACGCTGTCGGTCGCGGCGGCCCTGCTCGCGTTCCTCCTGCCCGGGGCGGCCTCCCAGGCGGCGCCGGCCGGTCCCGTCGGGGCACCCGCCGGCTTCGCCGCTCTGGCCGGCTCGCTTTGGCCGGAGGCCGAACGGGCCGGGATCACGCGCGCCCTGTTCGACACGACCTTCGCCGGGCTGAGCCCGGATCCGACCGTCGCGGCCATGACGGCGCGGCAGCCGGAAAACCTCAAATCGACCGGCGCCTACCTTGCCGCCCAGGTGACACCGGCGCGGGTCGCGGCCGGCCGCGCACAGCTCGGCCGGTGGGGCAGCGATCTTGCCGCCATCGAGCGCCGCTTCGGTGTTCCCGGGCCGATCGTCGTCGCCATCTGGGGTCTCGAGACGAACTTCGGCGCCTCGTCCGGCAGCAAGGACGTGATCCGCTCGCTCGCCACGCTGGCGGCGATGGACTACCGGCCCGATCTCACCCGCGCCGAACTCGTCGTCGCCCTGCGCATGCTGCAGGACGGCGACGTCACGCGGGCGGGGCTGCGGGGATCCTGGGCCGGCGCGATGGGCCAGCCGCAGTTCATGCCGTCGAGCTTCGAGGCCTTTGCGGTCGACGGCGACGGCGACGGGCGTCGCGACATCTGGGGGAGCGTGCCGGACGCGCTCGCCTCCATCGCCAACTTCATTCATGCCAAGGGATGGCAGCCCGGCGCGCCATGGGGCTTCGAAGTGACGGTGCCGCCCGGTTTCGACCATCGCGTGAGCCATGGCGGCGCGGACGACTGGACGGGGCGCGGTCTACGCCGCGCGGATGGGACGGCGCTGCCGGCAAGCGGACCGACGACCCTGTATTTCCCCGCCGGCGCGTCCGGGCCGGCCTTTCTGGTCACCCCCAACTTCGAAGTGCTGAAGACCTATAACTTCTCCGACGCCTATGCGCTTGCCGTCGCCGATCTGGCAGACCGCCTGAGCGGCGACGCCGGGATCCGGGCGCCCTGGCCGACCGCCGTGCCCATGGGCAAGCCGGCGCGCATCGCCCTGCAGGCGCAACTGGCGGCGCGTGGCCTGCCCGTCGACAACCGGGAGGGTCGGATCAGTCTCGCTTTGCGAGACTCCATCCGCCTCGCACAGGCCCGCGTCGGCCTAATCCCCGACGGCAATCCGACGGACGACCTGCTCCATCGCCTGCAGAACGGGGCGGCCGGGCGATGACGGCCGTCCCGCTTTGCCGCTGCGCCTGGGCCGGCGCGGATCCGGTCTACCAGGCCTATCACGACGAGGAGTGGGGTGTGCCCGAGCGCGACAGCCGGGCGCTCTGGGAGAAGCTGGTCCTCGACGGCTTTCAGGCCGGCCTCGCCTGGATCACGATCCTGCGCAAGCGCGAGGCGTTCCGCAGCGCCTTCGCCGGCTTCGACCCCGCTGCCGTGGCCCGCTTCGGCGCGAGCGACGTCGAGCGGCTGCTCGGCGACGCCGGCATCGTGCGCTCGCGCGCCAAGATCGAGGCGGCGATCGGCAGCGCCCGCGCCTTCCTCGCCATGCAGGAGGCCGGCTGCGATTTCGGTACGTTCGTCTGGGATTTCACGGGCGGCGCCCCCATCCAGAATGCCTGGCCCGGACAGCAGGAGGTGCCCGCGCAGACACCCCTCGCCCAGGAGCTGTCCAAGGCTTTCAAGGCCCGCGGTTTCAAGTTCGTCGGCCCCGTGATCACCTATGCCTGGATGCAGGCGACGGGGCTCGTGAACGACCATGTGACCAGCTGCTTCCGCCATGCGCAGGTCGCCGCGCTGGGCGGACCCGCGCCGTCCGCCACCTGATTTGCAGCCCGACGGACATCACCCGGATCAGATCCGTTCGGGGCATATCGCTGGCGAACGACACGCCATCGTTGCAGGCCATGTCGGTCGAGCCGTCGAAGCCCAGCCTGCTGGAGGGGTCGACACTTCTGCTGTGCTGATGATCGCCGATCAAGGTCCCGATCCGCGGACTTGCAGTACAACGCAGGTCTGAAACGATCGCAGCAACGCAAATAGCCCCATGAAGGGGCTTGCTAGTTCGAGCACCATAGCGCACAGTTCGGGTGCTGCTTGTGAGCAGCTTGCCCTCATTGGGCGTTTCCTCCCTAGACTTTGGCCGCCCTTGCAGGGCGGTCTTTTTTCGAGAGCTATTCAGCACGGCTGATAGATTTTTGCAAGACAGATATGCAAAATTCGATCACCAGCCGCCGTGAAATGTCGCATCGGACGAGGCTGTCGCCTCCGATCTAGGCAGCTATGGTCGGCGTTGCACGACTGAGTCCCGCGTAGGCTGATGCTGCTCCACGGCCTGCACGTTGACGGATGAGGGATGCAGCGGTCCCGGCCTTCTGTTCGGCGTAACGGTCTTCGGATTGGGAATGAGGGGCCATGAACCAAACGATCATACTCACGATCAACGGCACGCGTCGCGAGATCGTCCTCGACGACCCGCGAGTCACCCTGCTCGATCTGCTGCGGGAGCGGCTGCAGCTCACTGGCGCCAAGAAGGGCTGCGACCGCGGTCAGTGCGGCGCCTGCACGGTCCTCGTCGATGGACGGCGGATCAATGCGTGCCTCGCCTTGGCGGTCAGCCTCGATGGGGCGGACGTGCTGACGATCGAGGGATTGGCCGAGGGCGGGACCTTGCACCCGGTGCAGGCCGCCTTCATCGAGCATGACGGCTTCCAGTGCGGGTTCTGCACGCCGGGTCAGATCATGAGCGCGATCGGCCTGATCCGCGAGGCGCAGGCCGGCGACGACCCTGAACGGGTGCGCGAGGCCATGAGCGGCAACCTTTGCCGCTGCGGCGCTTATGCCGGGATCACGGAGGCCGTGCTCGATGGGCAGCGGCGCCTGACCCAGGCGTCCCGGGCGACCGACCTGCAGGGAGAAGCGGCGTGAAGCTGTTCGACTATCATCGCGCGACAAGCGTCGCGGACGCCGTGGCCGCCGCCTCCGTACCGAACGCGGCCTATCTGGCGGCCGGCACCAACCTCCTCGACCTGATGAAGGGCGGCGTCAGCCGGCCGGATCGCCTCGTCGACCTCACCCATCTGCCCGGGCTCGACGGCATCGAGCATCGCCCGGACGGGAGCTGGCGGATCGGGGCGCTCGTCCGCAACAGCGACCTCGCCACCGACCGGAAGTTCGCCGCAGCCTTTCCCGCGGTCGCCGAAGCGCTGCTGTCGGGAGCCTCGCCGCAGCTCCGCAATGCCGCGACGACGGCCGGCAACCTGATGCAGCGCACGCGCTGCGCGTACTTCTACGACACGGCGAGCGCCTGCAACAAACGCGATCCCGGAGCGGGCTGCGACGCCCGGGGCGGCGAGACGCGCCTGCACGCCGTGCTCGGCTGGAGCGAACACTGCATCGCCACCCACCCGTCCGACTTCGGCGTGCCGCTCGTCGCGCTCGACGCCGTCGTCGAGATCGAGGGCCGCGCCGGCCTGCGCGATGTTCCGCTCGAGGCGTTCTATCCTCTCCCCGGCGACACGCCCGAGCGTGAGACGGTGCTGGAGCCGGGCGAGCTTGTCGTCGCCGTGCGCCTGCCGCCCGACGCGTCGGCGTTTGCCGCGCATTCCCGCTACGTGAAGATCCGCGAGCGGACCTCCTACGCCTTTGCCGTGGTGTCGGTTGCCGCGGCCCTGCACCTGGACAACGGGGTCGTCGCCGAAGCCCGTCTGGCGCTCGGGGGCGTGGCCCTGAAGCCGTGGCGGGCCCGCGAGGCCGAGGCCGTGCTCGCCGGCCGCGCGCCTGACGAGACCGGGTTCCGGGCCGCGGCCGACGCCGCGCTCGCCGGGGCCCGGCCATCCGGCGACAACGCCTTCAAGATCGAACTCGCCCGCCGTCTCCTCGTGCGGGCGCTGACACTGGCCGCAGCCGGCACCCCCGAGCGCCTGCCGGCGCTTCCCGCCTCAGTCTTTGCACCGCAATCCGGAGCCGCCGCCCATGTCTGACACCATCGCCGTCCGGAGCCGGCACGGCTCCAATATCGGCCAGCCCCGCACCCGCACCGAAGGGCTACTCAAGGTCAAGGGCGAGGCGCGGTTCGCCGCCGACAATCACCCCCCGGGGCTTCTTCACGCCGTCATGGCGGTGAGCCGGATCGCCAGGGGCCGCGTCACGCACCTCGACGTGGCGGCCGCGACCGCCCATCCGGGCGTCGTCGCCGTCATGACGCCGGACAATGCGCCGCCGCTGGCGATCTCGCCGGACGCCAAGACCAACCCGTTCGCCTTCAAGCTGGACGTGCTGCAGAACACGACGGTCCGCTACGCCAACCAGCCCATCGCGGTGGTGATCGCCGAAACGCTCGAGGCCGCAACTGAGGGCGCGGCATTGCTGGCCCCCCGTTACGGCGATGTCGAGCCGGCCCGCGTCGGCCTCGATGCCAACGTGCCCTTCGTGCCCCCGTCGGTCGGCGTCGGCCAACCGCCGGAGGAGAGCAAGGGCGACGTCGAGGCGGGGCTGGCCGGCGCCGCCCACCGGATCGAGGGCACCTACGAGACCGCCGCGCAGTATCACAACGCCATGGAGCCGCACACCATCGTGGCGGCCTGGGACGGCGACAAGCTCACCATCGATACGCCGAGCCAGGGGATGGCGATCGCCCAGGGGCGACTGGCCGAACTGTTCGGCATCGATCCCCACGACATCCATATCCGGACCCCGTTCCTCGGCGGCGGCTTCGGTGCGAAGGGCCTGGTGGCGTCGCCTCAGGTGCTCGGCATCATGGCCGCCCGCCTGGTCGGCCGGCCCGTCAAGCTCGTCGTCAAGCGCGAGCAGCTTTTCGGACCGGTCGGCCATCGCGCGCCCACCCGTCAGACGCTGCGTCTCGGCGCCGACGAGGCGGGCGTCCTGACCGCGCTCGCGCACCACACGCTGACGGCCACGAGCACCTACGACGATTTCTTCGAGCCGAGCGGCGGCGTCTCGCACACGCTTTACGCGACCCCCGCTCTGGCCACGACCTACGAGGCCGTGCGGCTGGATACGGGCACCCCCATCTTCATGCGCGCGCCGGGCGAGGCGTCGGGCAGCGCCGCACTCGAGAGCGCCATCGACGAGATGGCCGAGAGCTGCGGCCTGGACCCGCTCGCCTTCCGCCTGAAGAACTATGCCGACGTCGAGCCCCTCTCGGGCAAGCCCTTCTCGTCGAAGGCCCTGCGGGAGTGCTATACCAGGGGGGCCGAGCGCTTCGGTTGGGAGAAGCGGTCGAAGGCGCCGCGCATGATGCGCGATGCTGACGGGCTGCTGGTCGGGTGGGGCCTGGGCACGGCCACCTTCCCGGCGCTCATCTTCCAGGCGCAGGCCCGGGCCGAACTCCGGGCGGACGGGACGGCGCTGGTGGAGATCGGCGCCCACGACATGGGCCAGGGCGCCTACACCGCCCTCCACCAGATCGCTGCGGACGAGCTCGGGGTGGAGTTCGACAAGATCGAGCTGCGGATGGGCGACTCGCGGCTGCCGGATGCCGGCATCGCCGGCGGCTCGGGCCATACGGCAACGGCCGGCAGCGCGGTGCATGGGGCGGCGGCCGACATCATTGCGCAGGTGACCGCGCTGGCCACCAACGACCAGCGCTCGCCCCTGTTCGGCGCCGGCAATGCCGGCGTGATCGCGCGCGACGGCTTCCTGGTCCGCCGCGACGACGAGAGCCGCGGCGAGAGCCTGTCGGCGATCCTCGCCCGCGCAGGCCGGTCCACGGTGGAGGGTCAGGGCCGCGCAGGCCCGAACGCGCCGGCGCAAAAGGCCTATGCCATGCACGCCCATGGCGCGGTCTTCGCCGAGGTGAAGGTCGATCCCGATCTCGGGCAGGTGCGGGTGAGCCGGCTCGTGGGGGCCTTTGCGGCGGGCCGCGTCATCAATCCGCGCCTGGTGGAAAGCCAGTATTACGGCGGCATGATCTGGGGCGTCGGCTTCGCCCTGCAGGAGCACACCTCGACCGACAAGCGCTCGGGCCGGATCATGAACGGCAACTTCGCCGAATACCACGTGCCGGTGAATGCCGACATTCCTTCGGTCGAGGCGATCCTCGTCCACGAGGACGACGGCCACGTCAACGCCCTCGGCGTGAAGGGCGTGGGCGAGATCGGCATCACCGGAACGGCCGGCGCCATCGCCAACGCGGTGTACCACGCGACCGGCATCCGGGTCCGCAATCTGCCGATCACCCTTGAGGCGCTCCTCTAGCGGCAACCGCCGCTCCTGGACGACCGGCGGCCCCCGGGCAGAGGCACGGCGCTTGCAATGCGATAGTCTGGTCGGCCGGTCGCGCTGATCAGATCCGCGCGCGGGAGGCCCGGTCATGGTCACGCAGGCTTCGGTCCGGACATCCCGCGATGCGCGGCCGATCCTGGGTTCCCTGTTCGGGCAGGTCGTCGTGGCGCTCGTCGCCGGGATCGTGCTGGGCGTGGCCGCACCCGGCTTTGCGGTCGGCCTGAAGGTCTTCAGCGACGCCTTTCTCAAGCTGATCTCGATGATCGTCGCCCCGATCGTCTTCTGCGTCGTGGTGCACGGCATCGCCGGGGCCGGCGACCTCAGGAAGGTCGGCCGGGTCGGCGGCAAGGCGCTCCTCTATTTCGAGGTCATGACCACGGTCGCGCTCGCCGTCGGCCTCCTCCTCGCCTACGTGCTCAAGCCGGGCGCGGGCATGAACATCAACACCGCGAGCCTCGACGCGCATGCGCTGAGCACCTACGCGGACAACGCCCACAAGCTCCAGGGCGGGGGGCTGGGCGCCTTCCTCCTCAACATCATCCCGAGCACGTCCTTCGACGCCTTCGCGCGCAACGACGTGCTGCAGGTGCTGTTCTTCGCCCTCCTCTTCGGGGTCAGCCTGTCGCTGGTGGGAGAGGCCGGCCACAGGATCACGAGCCTGGTCGACAGCCTCGCATCCGTGCTGTTCCGCGCCATGGGCCTGATCGTACGGGTCGCCCCGCTCGGCGTGCTGGGCGCCGTCGCCTACACCGTCGGCCAGTACGGCCTCGGCTCGCTGCAGCAGCTCGCCTCCCTCGTGCTCGTGTTCTGGGTCGCGGTCGCCGGTTTCGTGCTGGTGGTGCTCGGCGCGGTCATGCGGGCGACGACGGGCCTCAGCATCCTGCGCTTCCTCGCCTATTTCCGCGAGGAGCTGACCATCGTGCTGGCGACGGCCTCCTCCGACGCGGTGCTCCCGCAGATCATGCGTAAGCTCGAGGCCATGGGCATCAAGCCGTCGGTCGTGGGCCTCGTGGTGCCGACCGGCTACTCCTTCAACCTCGACGCCTTCTCGATCTATCTGACCCTGGCCACCGTGTTCATCGCCCAGGCGACCAACACGCCGCTCT
>CAXTVD010000061.1:0-15922 GCA_964247575.1 uncultured Lichenihabitans sp. | reverse complement strand
CGGCCCTGCCAGGGCGTCGCCGTCGCGCCCCGCAGCAGCAGCGCCGCGGTCGGCTCGGTCGTCGCATAGACGAGGATCGCGCCCGTTTCGGCGAACAGCCGCGGCAGTTCCTCCCGCAGCTCCTCCCGCAGCTTGTAATCGAGATTGGCCAGCGGCTCGTCGAGCAGCACGAGCCGGGCCTGCTTGACCAGCGCCCGGGCCAGGGCGGTGCGCTGCTGCTGGCCCCCCGAGAGCTGGGCGGGCGTGCGCCCCAGCATGGGCTCGAGCCGCAGCAGCTTGGCGGCCCGGCCCACCCGCGCCTCGATCTCCGCCTTGGGCAGGCCCTGCACCCGCAGGGGCGAGGCGATGTTCTCGAACACGCTCAGCGAGGGGTAGTTGACGAACTGCTGGTAGACCATGGCGACGGAGCGCTTGCGGACCGCCACGCCTGTAATGTCGACGCCGTCGTCGATCAGCTTGCCGGAGGTCGGCCGGTCGAGACCCGCCATCAGCCGCATCAGGCTGGTCTTGCCCGACAGGGTCGGACCGAGCAGCACGTTCATCGAGCCCGGATCGAGGCTCAGCGAGACATCGTGGATGAACGTCTCGTCGCCGACCCGATAGCCGATGCGGTCCAGCACGAAGCTCAACGACGCGGCCTTCCCTGGCATTGGATCTGCGGCATGAGCCCATGTCCTGCGCGTGACGCGTGCGCCAACGGCGAATCTCCCGCTCGGCGCCTGGGGCGCCTTCTTTCCTGTTGTGGCTAGCGTATGTTGAAAATAATCGTCTCAGCAAGCGAAAATAATGATCACAAGAACGAACGAAGTCAGTCCGGCTCCTCCAGTTCGGAGTCAAGCGGGCCGCCGGTCTCGACCACGTCGACGCCATGAAGGCGACAGAGTTCGGCGACCGCCGGGGACGGCAGCCGGTCGGTGACGAATAGATCGATCTCGCTGAGATGGGCGACCCGCACCGGCGCGGACCGGGCGAACTTGCTGCTGTCGGACACCAGCACGACCTTGCGGGCGTGCTCGATGATGGCCCGCGCGGCCTGCACCTCGCGGATGTCGAAATCGAGCAGCGTGCCATCGGCATCGATGGCGGACGTGCCGATGATGGCGAGGTCGACGCGGAACTGCGCGATGAGATTGACGGCATGCGCCCCCACGATGCCGCCGTCCGCGTGACGCACCGTCCCGCCGAGAACGAAGACCTCGATCGCGCTGTTGCGGTAGAGTTCGTTGGCGACGTGGAGGTTGTTGGTGATCACGAGCAGGCCGCTGTGCCCGGCGAGCGCGCGCGCCACCTCCTCCGTGGTGGTCCCGATATTGATGAACACGGAGGAGTGGTCCGGCACCAGCCGCGCGGCCGCCTCGCCGATCAGCTTCTTGTGCGGGCCGGCGATCATCTTGCGGGCGTCGTAGGCGAGGTTCACCACGCCCGACGACACCATGGCCCCGCCGTGCACGCGCACCACCATCTGGGCGTCGCTGAGGTCGTTGAGATCGCGCCGGATCGTCTGGGGCGTGACGCCGAAATGGGCGGCGAGGTCCTCGACGGTGACGCGGCCCTTCTCACGCAGCCAGTCGAGGATCTCGACCTGGCGGCGGGACGACAGCCGGGCGGTCGACAGCGTCATGGATGGGACCGCCCGCTCACAAGCTGAAATTGAAGGCGATGGAGATGCGGGTGCCCGTGCCACGATAGGGCCGCACCTGGTGCATCAGCCAGGACGGGAACAGGAAGAGCAGGCCCGGCTTGGGGCGGATGAGTTCCGCGCCGCCGACCGAAGCACCGTCCTCGCCCGCGAATTTGAGGGCTGGCGCATACATGCCGGGCCCGGGCCCACGCGGATCGAGCATCTCGAACTCGCCGCCCAGGCTGTGGTCGGAGGCGCAGCCGCCGTCCGCCACGTAATAGGTGCCCGACCAGAACGACCCCGGGTGATAGTGGCAGACGTTGGCATGACCCGTCGTGTTGACGTTGGCCCAGGCCTGGACCTGCCAGGCGGGCGCCACGAGCTCCCCCTGCCGGTTGGCCGTCATCTGCCCGGCCACGCCCTTTGCGAGGTCGACGATGCGGCCGGCCCAGGGGGCGCCCCAGGCCAGGATCTCCCGGTCGGAGTGCCAGCCCCCGGCATTCGACGCCTGCACCGAGGGGGTGTCCTCGCGGCGCTTGAGGATGAGGGCGGACAGGGCCGCGTTGATCTCCTCGGCCCGGGGCACCTCGACCGCCGCGACGGGCGTCGCAAACAGGCCGCGGACGGCGATGTTCATGCGTGGCGACACTGGTCTCTCCCTTGGCGTCGCCGCAGCGGCGTCTTGTTCGGTGTTGCGCGGAGCGTAGCCTTCGTTCGGTCCGTGGGGCAAACGCGACGTCACCGGGCCCGCATGCGGGCGCCGTCGGCGGGCCGGTCCGGGCGAGGGGCCCGCAGGCGCGACGGCATGATCCAGCCCGCCCGACGAGGCAGCGATGACCCCGGCGACCCCAGCATATCCTCGCCGTCCACACCTCGATTTTCGCTCGCGCCTTCATTTTGATCGCTTGTTCGCCATAACCTTTCGACTTATCGTCGTGGAAAGAAAAGGGGATGCTCGGGAGGGGCGCTTTGGAGACGACCTATGACCTCGCGATCATCGGCGGGGGCGTTAACGGGTGCGGCATCGCGCGGGATGCGGCGGGGCGTGGCCTCAAAGTCTTCCTCTGCGAGCAGAACGATCTCGGCAGCGGCACGTCGTCGGCCGCGACCAAGCTGATCCACGGCGGCCTGCGCTACCTCGAACATTACGAGTTCCGCCTCGTCCGCGAGGCCCTGATGGAGCGCGAGGTCCTGTGGGGCATCGCCCCGCACATCATCTGGCCGCTGCGCTTCGTTCTGCCGTACCATCGCGGCCTGCGGCCGGCCTGGATGCTGCGGCTCGGCCTGTTCCTCTACGACCACCTCGGCGGCCGCAAGAAGCTTCCGCCGACTCGAACGCTGAATCTGACGACCGACGAGGCCGGCCGGCCGCTGAAACCGGGCGAGTTCACCAAGGGGTTCGAATATTCCGACTGCTGGGTCGAGGATTCCCGGCTCGTCGCCCTGAACGCCCGCGATGCGGCCGATCGCGGCGCGACCGTCCGGACGCGCACCAAGGCCGTGAGCGCCGACCGGGGCGCGGAGGAGTGGGCGCTCACGCTGCGCGACAGCCTCACGGGCGGCACGCAGGTGATCCGCGCCAAGGTGGTGATCAACGCCGCCGGCCCCTGGGTCGGGCAGGTGCTGAACGCGACCTTGCGGGTCAACGCGGAGGCCAAGGTCCGGCTCGTGCAGGGCTCCCACATCGTGGTCCGCCGCATCTACGACCATGACCGCTGCTACATTTTCCAGAACGCCGACGGCCGCATCTTCTTCGCGATCCCCTACGAGCAGGATTTCACGCTGATCGGCACGACCGATCACGATTACGAGGGCGATCCTTCCGCGGTCAAAGCCTCCGCCGGGGAGATCGAGTATATCTGCCGGTCGGCGAGCGACTATTTCGCCCAGCCCGTCACGCCGGACGACATCGTCTGGACCTATTCGGGCGTCCGGCCGCTCTATGACAAGGGCGACGGCGCCGCTCAGGCGGCCACCCGCGACTACGTCCTCTCGGTGGATGCGAGCGGCGGCCGGGCGGCGCTGCTCACCGTGTTCGGCGGCAAGCTCACGACCTATCGCCGCCTCGCCGAGCATGCGCTGGACCTGCTGAAACCCCATTGTCCCGGTCTCGCCGGCAAGCCCGGCTGGACCGGCCGGGCGGCCCTCCCGGGCGGCGACTTTCCCACCGACGGCTACCCCGCGCTCGTCGCGGACCTCCGCCGCGCCTGGCCGTTCCTCACGCCCAAGCACGCCGCCCGCCTCGCCCGCCACTACGGGACCCGCGCCAAGGTGATCCTGGGTGGCGCCCGGTCCGCGGCCGATCTCGGCCGCGACTTCGGGTCCACGCTGACCCAGGCGGAAATCGACTACCTCATCGACCAGGAGTGGACGCGATCGGCGGCGGATCTCGCCTGGCGCAGGACCAAGCTCGGGCTGCGGCTGACCGACATCGAACTCAGCGAGGTCGACCGCTACATCCAGGGCCGCGTCAGCCCCGGATCGGCGCTGGCGAGTTGAGGGCGCCGGTCTATTGCTTGGGCATCGCCACGGTCAGGTAGGGTGATTTTACGTCCTCCAGCTTCGCCGGACCCGGAACGGCGTGATGCACGGCGGGAACCGATTGGAGGAAGACGGCCAGCGCCTCGACGTCGGCGTCGCTGAGCATGCGATAGGACCGCCACGGCAGCATCGGCGCGACCTCCCGTCCCTTGGGCGTGATTCCGGTGCGCAAGAGCTTCACGCTGTCGGCCCTGGACCAGGTGCCGATGCCGGTCTCCTTGTCCGGGGTGATGTTCGCGGGCCAGAAGACCCCGGGCGGGATGGCCAGCCCTGGTCGGAGCCGGCGAGATACCTGGCGGGGTCGGGCTGTCCGACGAAGCTCCCCGTGGTGTGACAGCCCCCGCAATCCATGATGGTGGCGAGGTACCGGCCCCGTTCGAGCTGCGTTCCGGCGTCGGCGGCCCCCCCCCCCCCCAGCCGAGGGCGGCGAGGCCGATGGCCAGCGCCAATGGTTTGAGGTGCAGTTTCATTCCCCGACGTCTCCCGTGCGTCGACGGCCGACAGCGTCATGGATCGCTCAAAACGCGACCAGGAACGAGGAACTGACACTTCAGGCCCGACAGCGGGGGGTGGCGCTGGTGCGCAGGGGATCGAAGCCGTTCCCCGCCGGCGATGGGGTTCTCGCCGCCGCTGTGGCACTCTGCGCCCGACGCTTCTCTTTTTTGGGATCCGCGATGACCGTCTCCATCCGGCTTGCCGCCCCCGCCGATCGCTCCGTCGTCGAGACGATCGTGGCGGACGCCTATCGCGGCTACATCGCGCGGATCGGGCGCGAGCCCGGACCGATGCTCGACGACTACGCCGCCCAGATCGAGCAGGGGCGCGTCTACCTCCTTGAGCAGGGCGGCGCGATCCAAGGACTGGTGGTCCTGATCCCGGAAGACGGGGCCATGCTGCTGGACAATGTGGCGGTCAGGCCCGACGCCCAGGGTCGCGGCTTCGGCCGGGTGCTCGTCGAGTTCGCGCAGCAGCAGGCCATCGCGGCCGGCCACCCGACCCTCCGCCTCTACACGCACGAGCGAATGGTCGAGAACATCGCGCTGTATCGCCGGCTCGGCTTTGTCGAAACCCATCGCGCCGAAGAAAAGGGCCTGCGGCGCGTCTTCATGTCCAAGCGCTTGCCCCTGCCGTGACCGGCGCGCAAGGCCTCTCGTTTTGCAGCGCAGCTTTCGCATTGCCCTTGCAGCAAAGTTGTTGTTTGTTTGGCTGCCTCAGGGAGGGCGGACCCGCCGGTTCAGGTCGTCTGACCTCTGCCTGCGTGTCCGTTCGGGAGGCATAGCGCTGCACGCGACCGAACACGACAAGTATTGCCGGGCCGCTTTGGCCTCATGACCCTGACCAGCTGGGAGTTGATCCATGCGTGATGATGATCAGAAAAGCGGCCTGAGCCGGCGTTCACTGCTGAAATCCGCGGCGGTCGGGCTCGGCGCGGTCAGCGCCCCGGCCCTTATTTCATCCAAGGCGCGCGCCTCGTCCGGCGAGGTCAACTTCATGGGGTGGTCGGGCTACAAGTTCGACGACCTGTTCGCCGCCTTCACCAAGCAGACGGGGATCAAGGTCAACTTCCTGGACCAGCCCGATCAGGACACGATGTACGCCAAGTGCAAGGTCGCGCTGCAGACGGGCGGCGTCGATTTCGTCGAGCCGACCCTCGACCGCGTGCCGGCCTGGGTGTCGAACGGCATCGTCCAGCCCTGGGATCTCAACAAGGTCAAGCTCGACAACTACGACCCGGCCTTCGTGTCGGGTGCCGCGGGCGACGCCGCCACCGTGGACGGCAAGCGCTTCTACCTGCCCAGCGTGTGGGGAACCGAGGCTCTGGTCCACTCGACCGCCGATGCGCCCATGGACTACCCGCAGACGACGCTCGCCTCCCTGTTCGACCCGAAATTCGACGGCAAGGTCGTGGTGCGCGCGCATTCGGCCCTGGCCGCCATGGGCCGCGTGCTCGACGAACAAGGCAAGCTCCCCAAGCCCTTCCTCGACAGCTACAAGGACGAGGCGACCATGCGCCAAGTCTGGGACGTGGTCCTGGCCGCGGCGGTCAAAGCCAAGCCCAACATCGCCCAGTTCTGGAACGGCGAGAACGATGCCCAGGCCGCCTTCCGCACCAATGGCTGCACGCTGGGCCTGTGCTGGGACTCCACCGGCTACAACCTGGGCAAGGACGGGCTTCCCTTCGCCTATGTCGCGCCGAAGGAAGGGGCGTTCGGCTGGATGCAGGGCTACTTCCTGATGAAGAACGCGGCGAATGTCGAACAGGCGACCGAATTCGCCAACTTCGTATCGTCCGCTCAGGGCTCGGCGCTGAACGCGACGGCCTTCTCGGCCAATCCGACCGGCAAGGGCGCGGCCGCGCTGCTCGATCCCAAGGTCGCGGCCTTCTACAAGGCGGCCTATCCCGGCGACGCCCTCGGCAAGATGTGGTGGTGGCCGGCGCAGGATTCGTGGTTCCTCAAGCTGCGCGGCGAATATGCCGACAAGTTCAAGTCGGCCTGACACGCGGCCTGTTCCTTGCGTCGCCGCCCGGGCCCTCGGGCGGCATCCAATCTGCATGACGGCCCTCGTCCTCGGTGCGGCTTGGCTGCAGCTGCGCCGCGGAGGCGGTTTCGTCTGAAGGGTGATGGATGAGCGAAGACGTCGAGCTGTCGCATGTCACCGTCGAGTTCGGCGCGTTCCGGGCCGTCGACAATGTCGACGTGACGATCAAGGCCGGGGAGTTCTTCTCCTTCCTCGGGCCCTCCGGCTGCGGCAAGACCACCATCCTGCGCATGATCTCGGGCTTCATCGATCCGACGGCCGGCGCCATCCGGATCGGCGGCAAGGACATGATCGGCATCGGCCCGAACCGGCGGCCGACGGCGCTGATCTTCCAGAACCTGGCGCTGTTCCCGCTCATGTCGGTGTGGGAGAACATCGCCTTCGGCCTCGAAGTGCGTGGCGTGCCGAAGGAGAGGAGGCGCGCCCGCTCGGAGGAACTCCTGCGTATCGTCGACCTCGCCGGATCGGGCGACAAGCGGATCAGCCAGCTGTCGGGCGGTCAGAAGCAGCGGGTGGCCATCGCCCGGGCACTCGCGGTCGAGCCCAAGGTCATGCTGCTCGACGAGCCTCTGTCGGCGCTGGACCTCAAGCTGCGCCAGCACATGCGCAGCGAGCTCCGCGCCATCCAGAAGAAAACGGACGTCACCTTCGTCTACATCACGCACGACCAGGGCGAGGCGCTGGCCATGTCCGACCGGGTCGCGATCATGTCCGCCGGCGTGCTGCAGCAGGTCGGCACCCCGGCCGACATCTACAACCAGCCCGCCAACGGCTTCGTGGCGTCCTTCGTGGGCGAGAACAACCACCTGCCCGGGCAGGTCGTCGGGCTGGAGAACGGCTACGGCCGCGTCCATACGCCCGCCGGCTCGTTCCTGGCCCGGCTCGGGCCCGGCATCACTGTGGGCTCGTCCGCCCGGCTCTATGTGCGGCCGGAGAACGCCCGCCTCTCCGCCGAACCCGAGGCCGGTAACAGCCTGCCCATCGCGGTCAGCGCGGTCGCCTTCGAAGGCAGCTTCATCAACGTCCACGCGCACGACACCGGGGGACGCACCCACATGGTGCAGATGCGCAACGATCCCGGCATGCCGGTTCCGGCCATCGGGCAGCATCTCAGCCTCGCCTTTGCGCCCGACAACGCCGTGGTGCTGGCCGATGCGGCCAGGGCGTCCGCGTAAGGAGACGTCGATGTCCGTCCTCGTCGCGCGCTACGGCAAGCCCCTCACCGGCCTCATCATCGCCCTGACGGCGCTGTGGCTGCTGGCCATGGTGATCCTGCCGAACCTGATCCTGCTGCATTTCTCCTTCCGGCCCTATCTGCCCGTGAACCAGATGGGCGGGGCCAGGGACGTCTACACGCTGGCGAACTACGCCACCTTCTTCTCCAGTCCCATCCACATGGAGGTCTTCGGACTGACGGTGCTCTACAGCTCCATCGTCACGCTGATCTGCCTCGTGCTCGCCTATCCCGTCGCCTATTTCCTCGCCAAGGTCACGCCGCCGCAGAATGCAGCGACCTGGTTCCTGATCCTCCTCATTCCGCTCTGGGTCAGCGAGGTGCTGCGTTCCTTCGCCTGGTCGATCATCCTGGCCTATCAGGGGCCGCTCAATGCGCTGCTGCATGGGGTCGGGCTGATCGACCGGCCGATCCGCTGGCGCACCGGGTTCAACGGCGTCATCATCGGCCTCGTCTACACCTACGTGCTGTTCATGGTGTTCCCGATCTACAACGCCATCCAGTCGCTCGACAGCAACCAGATCGAGGCGGCGCAGGACCTCGGCGCCCCGCTCTGGCGCATTCACTGGCGGATCGTCATTCCCCATGCCAAGCCCGGTATCGGCTCGGGCTGCATCATGGTCTTCATGCTCTCGGCGGGCTCCATCCTCGTGCCCTCCATCCTGGGCTCGACCACCTCGCGCTGGTTCACCGAGATCATCCAGCAATGGATGTTCGAGTCGCTCGATTGGAATACGGGCGCGGCCTATGCCTTCCTGCTGCTCGTCCTGTGCACCGTCTTCGTCAGCCTGATGATGCGGCTGCTGAACGTGCGACTCGTCGACGTCGCCAAGTGAGGGCGCCTTCATGAAACGGCTCGGATTCGGCCGCCTCCTGATCACCGCCTACGTGGTCGTCTTCTCCGTCTACCTGCTGGCCCCGCTGCTGGTGATGGGCGGGGCGGCGGTCAACGATTCGCGCTTTCCCTCCATCTATCCCTGGGTCGGCCTCACGCCCCGCTGGTTCGTCGAACTCTGGCACGACCAGCAGATGTGGCTGGCGGCGATCCACACGGTCGCGGTCGCCGTGGCGGTCGTCGTGATCTCCGTGCCGATCGGGACCGCCGCGGCCTTCGTTATCAACGGCGTCCAGGCCCGTGTCCGCTCCGTGCTCTACGGCATCATGGTGGCGCCTATCCTGACGCCGGGCGCCGTGATCGGCATCGCCACGATCCTGTTCTGGAACCGGCTCAATGTCCCGGCGGGACTGCACCTGTCCGTACTCGGTCAGGCCTCCTTCATCAGCGCCTATGCGATGCTGCTCGTGCTGGCCCGGATGCAGAGCCTCGATCCGGCGCTGGAAGAGGCCGCGCTCGACCTCGGGGCTTCGCACGCCCAGGTGATGCGGCGCATCATCATCCCGCACCTCTACCCCGCCTTCGCCGCCGCGGCCGTGATCGCCTTCTTCCAGTCGGTCGAGAACTTCAACGTGACGCTGTTCACGTCAGGGAACTCCTCGACCCTGACCGTCTACGTCTTCTCCCAGGTGCGGGCCGGCATCACGCCCAAGATCAACGCCTTGGCCCTGCTCATGGTGGGCATCACGGTGGTCGGTGCGCTGGCCTACGAGGCCCGCCGCCGCCGCGTCGAGCGGCGGGTGCTGATCGACCGCGAGGAGGTGGTGGCCGAGGAGAGCTACCCGTTGATGCCGCTTCCGCAGATGACCACGGCCGGCTGAGCCGGCCGGCGGACGGACCGTGGACGTCGCCAAGCCCAATATCCTGCTGATCACGGTCGATCAGTGGCGCGGCGACCTGCTGGGGTCCGCGGACCACCCCTTTGCCCGCACCCCCAACCTCGACGCCCTGGCCCGGGCCGGCACGCGCTTCGCCCAGCACTACGTGCAGGCCTATCCCTGCGGCCCGGCCCGCGCGGGCCTCGTGACCGGGCTCTACGCCCACAAGCACCGCTCGATCGGCAACGGGGTGCCGCTGGACGCCCGCCATCCCACGCTGTTCACCGAACTGCGTCGCGCGGGCTACCGGCCGACCCTGTTCGGCTACACCGACACGACGCGCGATCCTCGCGGCAAGCCGGCGGCCGATCCGGACAACGGCGAATACGAGGGCGTCTGTCCCGGCATGGACGTCGACACGCTGCTGATCGAGCGGTCGACCGCCTGGCTGGCTCACCTGAAGGCGAAAGGCACGGCCGTCCCCGATCCGGATGCGGGACGCGAGGGCATCTTCGCGCAGCGCGGCTTCGGCGAGGCCGCAGTCTTTGCCGCCGCCGACAGCGAGACCGCCTTCCTCGCCGACCGCTTCCTCCAGTGGCTGTCGGTCGCCGGCCGGACGCCCTTCTGTGCGCACCTGTCCTTCGTCGCGCCGCACCCGCCTTTCGCGGCGGCCGCGCCCTATCACGCCATGATCGATCCGGCCGACGTGTCGCTGCCGCTGCGAGGACCGAGCCCGGCGGTCGAGCGGGCCCAGCACCCGCTCGTCGGCGCCCTGCTGGACGGCATGGACACCAGCCGCTTCGCCCCCGGTCTCTCCGGCCTGTCGGAAGCCGCGGACGAGCACGTGGTCCGCACGGTCCGGGCGCTCTATGCCGGGATGGCCTGCGAAGTCGACCATCATCTCGGCCGCATCTTTGCGGCGCTGCGCGAGAGCGGCCGCTGGGCCGAGGCGCTCATCGTCTTCACGGCCGACCATGGCGAGCAGCTGTTCGACCACTGGATGCTCGGCAAGGCCGGCTATTTCGACCAGTCCGCCCACATCCCGCTGATCATTCACGATCCCCGCATCGCCTTCGAGGAGGGGCGCGGGCAGACCGTCGCCGCCTTCACCGAGTCGATCGACGTGATGCCGACGATCCTGGAGGCGGTCGGGCTGCGCCCTCCCCGCAACACCGACGGGCACAGCCTGCTGCCCTTCTGCGCCGGCCGCCGGCCGGCCGGGTGGCGCGACGAGGTTCACTGGAGCTTTGATTTCCGCGACATCCGCACCCGGCGCATGGAACGGCTGTTCGGGCTTCCGTCGGAGTGGTGTCATCTTGAGGTGGTACGCACGGCGAAGCTGAAATACGTGCATTTCGCCGGCCTGCCGCCCGTGCTGTTCGATCTCGACGCCGATCCCGGAGAGATGACGGACCGCGCCACCGATCGGGCGGCCCGCGCCCTGCGCCTGGAGGGCCTCGACCGCATGATGACCTGGCGCCAGCGGAGCGAGGAGCGGACGCTCACCGGTTATCTCGCCCGGGCCGGCGTCCTTTACGAGGAGGAGGCGTGACAGGCGCACGGGGCTTCGATCTCGCCGTCGTCGGCGCCGGCGTCTGCGGCCTCGCCCACACCCTGGCCGCCGCCCGGCGGGGCAAGCGGGTGGTGGTGATCGACCGCGACGCCCAGGCCAACGGCGCCTCGGTCCGCAACTTCGGCTTCATCACGGTGACCGGCCAGCAGGCCGGCGCGTGCTGGGCGCGCGCCATGCGCTCGCGGGACGTCTGGGCCGAGATCGCCCCGAAGGCCGGCATCCCGATCCTGCAGCACGGCCTCCTGACGGTCGCCCGGCGGCCGGAGGCGCGCGCCGTCCTCGACGCCTTCTGCCGCACCGCGATGGGCGAGGCCTGCCGGTTCCTGGAGCCGGGCGCGCTGGCCGATCGCTTTACGGGCCTGCGGACCGCCGATCTCGCCGGGGCGCTGTACTCGCCGCACGAACTCCGCGTCGAGTCGCGCGAGGCGATCCCGAAACTCGCCGCCTATCTCGCCGCCCAGTTCGGCGTCACCATCCTCCGCGACACGGCCGTGCTCGCCGCCGCGCCGCCGCGCCTGGAGACGAGCCGCGGCCCGGTGATGGCCGAGGCGGTGGTGGTCTGCCCCGGCGACGACTTCCGCACCCTGCACGCCGACCGGATCGCCGCCTACGGCCTGACCCGCTGCAAGCTCCACATGATGCGCGTCAGGGCCGAAGGCTTCGACGCCCGCCTGCCCCCGGTGATGTCCGACCTCGGCCTGATCCGCTATCTCGGCTACGCCGAGCAGCCGGGCGCGGCGGCGCTGCGGGCCCGGCTGCTGGCCGAGCAGGGCGAGCACGTCGCCCATGGCGTCCACCTGATCGTCGTGCGATCGGCCGATGGCTCGCTGGTGGTGGGCGACTCGCATCACTACGCGGCCACCCCCGACCCCTTCGCACCCACGCCAGTGGACGAGCTGATCCTCGACGAATACGGGCAGGTCTTCTCGGGCGACACGCCCACGGTCGTCGAGCGCTGGACCGGCACCTACGCCTCCGCCGCCGACCGCCTCATGCTGGTCGACCGGCCGTCCGACGCGTTGCGCATCGTCCTCATCACCAGCGGCACGGGAGCCAGCACCTCCTTCGCCATCGGCGAAGAGGTCGTCGCCGAACTGTTTGGCTGAGGACGGGGGCTTTCGATGGCGGTCAGGGCGGTCATTTTCGACTGGGCGGGCACGGTGGTCGACCATGGGTCGCTGGCTCCCATGGGGGCCTTCGTCGAGACTTTCGCTGAGTTCGGCGTCGAGCTGTCGATCGCCGAGGCGCGCGGTCCCATGGGCATGGCCAAGCGCCCCCACGTCGCCGCGCTGATGGCGCTTCCCCGCGTCGCGCAGGCCTGGCGGGACAAGCACGGCCACGCGCCGACCGAGGCCGACATCGATGCGGTCTATGCGGTGTTCGTGCCCCGGAACACGGCCGTGGCGGCGGCCTATTCGACGGTCATTCCCGGCGTGGCCGACGTCGTCGCCGCCCTGCGCGGCCGGGGCGTGAAGATCGGGTCCACCACCGGCTACACCCGGTCGATCATGGCGGAGATCACGCCCGGCGCGGCGGCCGCGGGCTTCGCGCCGGACAGCCTCGTCTGCACGGGCGACACGTCCGAAGGCCGGCCGACGCCGCTGATGATCTACCGCAGCCTGCTCGATCTCGACGTCTGGCCGGCCTGGAGCGTGGTCAAGGTCGACGACACCGAGGTCGGCATCGCGGAGGGGCTCAACGCCGGGACCTGGACGGTCGGCGTCGCGGTCAGCGGAAATGTCTTCGGCCTGTCGGAGCAGGACACCCGGGCGCTGCCGCCCGACGACTTCGCCCGCCGGCGCGCCGCCGCGAATGCGAGGCTCACGGCCGCCGGGGCCCACTATGTCATCGACAGCGTCGCCGACCTCCTGCCGGTCATCAGCGCCGTCGAGGGGCGGCTCGCGCGCGGCGAGAGACCGTGAGTCAGCGCGGCCCGGACGCGGCCGCGACATACCGGTAGGGTCGGTAGACCGGCTCCCAGACATGGGCGTCGATGCGGGCGTCGATGTCATCCCCGGTCCGCGCGTCTGCGACGCCTTCGGCGATCGCCTGCCGTGCCACGGCGCGGGCCACCGTGCGGGATACCGCGCGCAGGTCGGACACGGGCGGCAGGAGCCGCTCGCCTTCGCCCCTGGCGGCCGGGGCGAGGGCGGCGAGCGCGCGCGCGGCGACCATGAACATCCCGTCGGTCACCCGGCGGGCGTCCACGGCCAGCACCCCGAGCCCGACGCCGGGAAAGATGTAGGAGTTGTTGGTCTGACCGATCGGGACCTTCTGCCCGTTCCAGTCGGCCGGACGGAACGGCGAGCCCGTGCCGATCAGCGCACGGCCCTCGGTCCAGTTCATCAGGTCCTGGGGCGCCGCCTCGGCGCGCGAGGTCGGATTGGACAGCGGGAAGATCACCGGTCGCGGGGTGCCGGCCGCCATCTGCCGGATCATCGGCTCGGTGAAGGAGCGCGGCTGCCCGGACACGCCGATCAGGGTCGTCGGCTTGGCATTGGCGATGACGTCGGCAAGCCCGATCCTGCCCGGTTCGGCCAGCGACCAGTCCGCGACCGCCGCGCGCGCCTGCACGAAGGGCTGCTGCGCCGGGCGGATGTCGTTCATGCCGTCCACGAGCAGGCCGTGCACGTCCACCGCGTAGAAGCGCCGCCGCGCCTCCTCCTCGGGCAGGCCGTCGGCCACCATGGCTTCGAGCAGCAGGGTCGCGATCCCGCAGCCGGCCGAGCCCGCGCCGAGCAGGGCGATGCGCTGCTCGGTCAGGGGCTGTCCGGTGATCTTCACAGCCGCGAGGAGCGTGCCGGCCGCCACCGCCGCCGTGCCCTGGATGTCGTCGTTGAAGGTGCAGAGCCGATCGCGGTAGCGTTCGAGGAAGCGACCCGCATTGGAGCCCGCGAAATCCTCCCATTGCAGCAGCACGTCGGGCCAGCGCGCCTCCACCGCGCGGACGAACTCCTCGACGAAGTCGTCGTAGTCCTGCCCGCGCACGCGCTCGTGTCGCCAGCCGAGATAGAGCGGGTCGGCCAGCCGCTCGGGATTGTCGGTGCCGACATCGAGCAGGATGGGCAAGGTCTCGCCGGGATGGATTCCGGCGCAGCCGGTATAGAGCGACAGCTTGCCGATGGGGATGCCCATCCCGCCCGCGCCCTGGTCACCGAGCCCGAGAATGCGCTCCCCGTCGCTCACCACGATGACGCGGACCGCATCGAACAGGGGATTGGCGAGGATATCGCGCAGCCGGCCCCGGTTGGGGAAGCTCAGGAACACGCCGCGCGGCTTGCGCCAGATCTCGCTGAAGCGCTCGCAGCCTTCGCCGACCGTCGGGGTGTAGACGAGCGGCAGGAGCTCCTCGAGATTGTCGACGAGCAGCCGGTAGAACAGCGTCTCGTTGGTGTCGAGCAGGTCGCGCAGGAACGCGTAACGCTCGAAGTCGCTCCCGAAGGCGCGCAGGACTTTCAGCCGCCGCGCGGCCTGGTTGACGAGGTCGCCGACATGGGGAGGCAGGATGCCGTGGAGGTGGAAGGCGTCCCGCTCCTCGTTCGAGAAGGACGTGCCCTTGTTGAGCAGAGGGCGGTTGATCAGATCGTAGCCGCTGAGCGACGTTTCGATCACGGCATCGTGCCGCGGGATCGGTCGCGTCACCATCACACTCTCCCGTAGTTCGGACCGATGTCCGCCGGTCCGGCGGTTCCACCCTTCCGGGTGGCGACGGTCGGAAGATCCGTCCGCCTTGTCAAATGGCGCCGTCAGGCTGCCTTCTTCTGGCGTCCGAGGAACCCTTCGCGGATCTCGGTCGCCAGGCCGCGAGTGATCGCGCTCGCGCCCGCCGCCGGCAGGTAGAGGTTGATCGCGAAGCCGGGCAGGTCCGGCAGGCCCGCCTCGCTCGACAGCACGTCGACATCGTCGGGCAGCGTGGAGGCGAGCAGCGCCGAGATGGCGAGGTCCGTCTTCACGGTGGCGCTGACCGCTTCGAGGTTGCCGACCTCCGACACCGTTCGCCAGCGCAGACCGCTGTTCTGCAGGGCGGCCAGCATGGGCGGCCGGAAGGCGCAGGACTCGCTGCAGAAGGACACCGGCAGCGGCCGGCGGCGGAACGCCTCGCCATGCTTGGCCCCGATCCAGACGAGCCGGTCCGTCGCGAGGCATTCGCGGGCGGCGGGGCCCGGCGGTGCGCCGAGCGGCTCCTCCACGACGGCGAGGTCGATTTCCCCGGCGACCAGGCTGTCGACCAGCATCGGCGAGGTCAGGCAGACCAGCGTGATCTCCACCTGCGGGAAGGCCGACGCATAGCGCTTCAGGATGGGCGGCAGGAAGGCGCCGACGAGGTCGTAGGGAATGCCGAACTTGACCTCGCCCTGGAAGGCCGGCGTGGCCATGTCGGCCCACACCTCGTCGTTGAGGGCCAGCAGCGCCCGCGCCTTGCCGAGCAGGCGCTCGCCCGCCGGAGTCAGCCGCAGCCCCCGCCGGTCCCGGTCGAAGAGCACGCAGCCGAAGCCCTCCTCGAGCCGCTTGATCTGCTGGCTCACTGCCGCCTGCGTAAGATGGAGCATGGCGCCTGCGGCCGTCATGCTGGCCGTTTCAGCCACGGCCACAAAGGCGCGGAGGAGGCTGGTGTCGAGGTTTCGGGCCACGGTGAACCATCATAATCTGTGATGCCATCCATTATGAACATTCGTTTTTCTAATGCAAGGTCCGACCC
>CAXTVD010000060.1:13051-15996 GCA_964247575.1 uncultured Lichenihabitans sp. | reverse complement strand
GCACGATCCTGGGCGAGCAGGGCGCCGAGCAGCTGCTCGGTCAGGGCGACATGCTCTACATGGCGGGCGGCGGGCGCATCAGCCGCGTGCACGGACCCTTCGTGTCCGACGCCGAGGTCGAGGCGGTGGTCGCCCATCTCAAGACGCAGGGCCAGCCCGACTACCTCGACGTTACGACCGAGGACCTCGATGGGGCCGCCGAGGACGAGGCGGCCCCGGCGCCCGGTGGCATGGATGCCGAGGAGTCGGGCGACCTCTACGATCGCGCCGTCGCCATCGTCCTCCGGGACCGGAAGTGCTCGACTTCTTATATCCAGCGCCGTCTGTCGGTCGGCTACAACAAGGCGGCCAGCCTCGTCGAGCGCATGGAGAAGGAGGGGCTCGTCGCCCCGGCCAACCACGCCGGCAAGCGTGAGATCCTCGTGGGGGGCGGCGTGGACCGAGGCGCCTATGCGGAGCCAGACGAGGACTGACGCTCCACCCGGCCCGTCGCCGCGGCGCTTGGGCCGGGCCGTCCGGCGCCCTATGTGGAGGGGATGGCAAGCAAGGTCTTCGATCTCCTCACCGTCTGTGGACTGGATGAACTCCCGAGCCACGGCCCGCGCGCGGTCAGCCACGTGCTGTCGATCCTCGATCCCGGCACGCCGGAGCCCGATTTCGGGACCTATCCGCCGCACCGGCGCACCACGCTGCGCTTTCATGACATCGTCGACCCTGCGCCGGGGATGATCCCGCCCTCCCGCGCCGACATCGAGGCGATCCTCGCTTTTGGCGACACGCTCGACGACGGTACGCCGGCCGAGGGCCACCTGCTCGTGCACTGCCATATGGGCATCTCCCGCTCGACCGCCGCGATGACGATCCTGCTCGCGCAGGCGCATCCGGAAGCGGCGGAGAGCACGCTGCTCGACCGCGTGGCAGCGGTCCGTCCGCAGGCCTGGCCCAACCTCGCGATGATCGAGCTGGCCGACGGGCTGCTTGACCGGCAGGGGCGCCTGCGCGCCGCCGTGACGGCCTTGTACCGCCGTCGTCTGGCCTCGCGTCCGGAGCTCGCCGAGGGCCTTTCCCGCATCGGGCGCGGGCGGGAGCTGGAGGCGGCGCGCGAGGGCGTCGGCCCGGATGCCGGCCTGGCGCTGCTTTGATCTACGTCGATGCCGACGCATGCCCGGTCAAGGCGGAGGTCTACCGCGTCGCCGAGCGGCATGGCATGGCGGTCGCCGTCGTTGCCAACAGCCCCATCGCGGTGCCGCGCGAACCCTGGCTGCAGCGCGTCGTGGTCGGCAGCGGGCCGGACGCGGCCGACGACTGGATCGCGGAGCGGGCGACCCGGGGCGACGTCGTGATCACCGCCGACGTGCCGCTCGCGGCGCGCTGCGTGAAGGCGGGAGCTGCCGTCCTCGCGCCCTACGGCAAGCCGTTCACGGAAGCCTCGATCGGCATGGCGCTGGCGACCCGCAACCTTCTCGACCAGTTGCGCGGCGCGGGGGAGATCACGGGCGGCCCGAAGCCGTTCGGCCCGCGCGAGCGATCGGCCTTCCTCCAGGAACTCGATCGCGCGATCGTCCGGATCAAGCGGGCTGCGCCGGGCTGACCGGGAGCGGTCTTGGGGCGGAGGACGTGACGCCCGCCTCAGACGACAAATCACCGGTGGGCTCGCATCGCACCGGCACGCCGGCGTCAAACGGATGCACGTTGACGTGATGCGGGGTGAACAGGAAGCGGCGGATCACCTCGCCGTAGCCGTCATAGACAAGGTCGTTGTTGGCGGCGAGCAGGCGCGCGCGGTTCGCCCTGTACCATCCCGGCAGCTCGTACCAGGGAATCAGCGGCCGCTCGTGGTGCGCCGCGTGGAGATTGTTGAACAGGAACAGCGGCCCGAAGAACCAGCTGTTCTCGACGATGGCCGTCCGCTCGAACACGCCCGCCTCGGCCCGGTGCTCGGCGAAGGACCGCAGCAGGAGCAGAGCGGTGCCGGGATAGACGATGGCGAAAACGTAGAAGAACAGGTTCATGTGGCATATGCCGACCACCCAGAGCAGGACGGTCGCGACCCCCAAGGCATGCCAGGCCCAGATGCGACGACGCAGCCGGTCGCCGCGCCGCAGCGCCCGGGCTTCCCCCATCCAGTAGCGGCCGATGTTCCACGCCGGCCCGATCACCAGCCGGCCGGCCAGCGTCGTATGGGCCCGGACGACCGCCCGGCCGACCGGGCCGAGGGCGGCCCAGTCCGCGGCCGACCAGTAATAGCTCTCCGGATCGTCCAGCGGATCGGTCAGCGCATCGTCGCAGTGATGGACGATGTGGCTCATGCGGTAGGATTCGAACGGGAGCCACAGGCACAGGGGCAGAGCGGCCAGGGCGCGGTTGAGCTTCCGCGAGGGCGTGGGATGGCCGTGGATGAACTCGTGCTGGAGCGAAGAGTACCAGGCGATGAGCAGCGCGCCGAGGACCGCGACGACGGCGGGCGGCATGGCCGCATGCCAGTAGGTGACGATTGCGAAGCCCGCATAGATGAAAGCACAGAGCGCGACGGAAGGCCATTCGACGTAGCGGCTTCTCCGGCGGACGACGGAGGATCGCGTGGCATGGGCCGACACCGCCTGGCTCCTTTGGTCTGACTGAATCGCTGGTCCGAAGGATGCGGCTTTCGTCGCATGCGACGCAACGCTGCTGATGTCGCGCGATCGAAGCGAATGTCTCGAAAGCTACCATGTGTTGACGATGGCATCGTTTGCTGGTCAGCCTGTGACGATGGGAATCACGCCGCGCCATGTCACCGCCCTCCTGTTCCGTAAGAGGCTGGACAGCGTCATCGCGCGCTCCGGACAGACCCCGTCCGGGTTCGCCCGTGCAGCCGGGGTCGACCGGTCGACCCTCTCCCAGCTGCTCGACGACAGCGACCCACGCCTGCCGCGGGCCGAGACGCTCATCGCGATCGCCGGCTC
>CAXTVD010000060.1:0-13041 GCA_964247575.1 uncultured Lichenihabitans sp. | reverse complement strand
GACCGATTGGCTGCTCGGCCTCAGCCAGCGCGAGGAGGTAGGGGCCGAGATCATCGAGGCCATGCTGCAGATCGAGGTGCATGCGCGCGGTCCGGCGGACGACGCCTTCTTCGGCTGGCTGACCGAGGCCGAGGGCTACCGGATCAGGACCGTGCCCGTCGCCTTGCCGGATTTCATCAAGACCGAGGCGGTGCTGCGGGCCGAATACGGCCATTCACCGGCCGGCCTGCCTCTCGATTCCGTCCAGGCACGGTTCGACTACATGTGCGGCTCGGACAACGACGTCGAGGTCTGCGTCGCCCTGCAGACCTTGCGGGCCTTCGCCGCCGGACGGGATGTCTGGGAGGGACTGAACCGCGCGGACCGGCTGGAGCAGCTCGAACATCTGCGGAGCCTCTACCGTGCGGCCTATCCGGGCCTGCGGCTCTACCTCTACGATCTCCGCACCGTCTATTCGGCGCCTTTCACCGTCTTCGGGCCGAAGCGGGCTGTCGTCTTTCTCGGGCCGAGCTACCTCGTGCTCAACGGCTCGGATCATATCCGCCTTTTCGCGCGGCGGTTCGACGAGATGATCCGCCTTGCGGTCGTGCAGCCGCACGAGGTCGAGCGCTTCCTCACCGGCCTGGTCGAGGGTCTCGACGAGGCCGATTGAAAGCCGGGCGGCGCCACCCATCTTCAGCGCCGAAGAGAGGGCGCCATGCAAAGCTTTGCACCACGGCAATACGTCACCGACCGGCTTTCGGGCGAGGCGCGTCTGAACAATCTGCGCCGGGTGGCGTGGCTGATCGACGGAGCGTTCCGGCTGCCGTTCACCCGGTTCCGCTTCGGGCTCAACAGCCTGATCGGCCTGACACCGGCGGCTGGCGATGCCGTTCTGGCCGCCATCTCGCTCTATATCGTCAACGAGGCACGCCTCCTTGGGGTACCGGGTCCGCTTCTGGCCAAGATGATACGCAACGTCGCCATCGAGGCCATCGCCGGGGCCATCCCGGTGATCGGAGACCTGTTCGACGCGGCGTTCAAGGCCAACCTGCGCAACCTCGCCATCATCGAGGATCACCTCGGGGTCGCGGTGCGGCGGCGCTGATCGGGCGCGGACGACAGGGCAGAGAAGCCCTGCCGTCCGCTGGCGATCACGGGCAGGGGTGACGAAGCCCGTCGAAGCCGAGGAACGTGCCGCTCGACGGGTCGTAGGACTTGTAGCGGCCGGCGCAGTATTCGGACGGATCGCCGGCCGCGGGCTGGGGGGCATCCTCCGCCTCGTCGGCCTGCGGATCGGCATAGACCGGGGCGGCATAGGTGGTCGGAGCGCCGTAGCCGTAGCCGGGGGCGTAGCCGCCGCCATAGCCGGGATCGCCGTAATAGGGCTGCTGGTTGGCAAGCGCGCCGCCGATCAGCGCGCCGGCCGCAAGGCCCGCAACGCCGGCACCGACCGCAGCGCCATAGCCGCCACCGCCGTGGCGACGGTAGCCGCCCCCGTTATTGCCAAACTGGCGGTTTCCACCGCCGCCATTGCCAAACTGGCGGTTGCCGCCTCCGAAACCCTGACCTCCACCGCCGAAACCACCCTGCCGGCGAAAGCCGCTGCCGCCCAGGCCGCCGGCCTGATAGCCGTTCCCGGGACGCGCGCCGTTGCCGTTGATCGGCCCGCCGTTACCGGGCTTGAATTCGAGGCCGGGCGGATTGGCCGACGCCGGCGCGAGCCATGCGGCACTGAGAAGCGCCGCCGTGATCCCGGTTCCAATGATCTTGGAGAACATGATCCCCTCCTTGCACGATTGCGTGGCCTCCATGCACGGGGCTTGCCCATCGTGACCGTCAACGCGGCAGAAGCTTAACTGTTCGGCAGAGAAGATCGAGGAGGTCGGCGGGCGGCTTCAAACGACGCGAGATCGTTTACGCGATCTTCAGCGATGTCGAAGGAAGACGTCCCGCGTGGCCCGGTCCTGCGGACTCCGTCAAGCATTGTCCGGCGAAGCTGGGGGATGACCCAGCCCGTCCTTCCCGCATCGACCCAGCCCGCTTTGGACATCCGTTCGCTCCGCAAGGCGTTCGGTCGCCGCACGGTGGTCGACCTCGATCTGACCGTGCCCGCCGGCTCGCTCTACGCGCTGCTCGGTCCCAACGGCGCCGGCAAGACGACGACATTGCGGATGGTGGCGGGCCTGCTGCCCCGGGATCGCGGGTCGATCAGCATCTTCGGCATCGACACGGCCGCGGCGCCCCTGGAGGCCAAGCGCATCGTCGCCTGGCTGCCCGACGATCCCATGCTCTACGACAAGCTCACCCCGCTGGAATACCTCGAATTTGTCGCCGGGCTTTGGGGAGTCGAGCCGGGCCTGGCCGCAACCCGCGCGCACGATCTCCTGCACACGCTCGACCTGTGGTCCCATCGCCACGAGCGCTGCGAGGGGTTCTCGCGCGGCATGAAGCAGAAGGCCGCGCTCGCGGGCGCCCTGATCCACGAGCCCCGCCTGCTCATTCTCGACGAGCCCCTGACGGGCCTCGATGCCGCCATCGCGCGGCAGGTCAAGGCGCTGCTCACGGCGCGGGTGGCGGCCGGCTGCACGGTCATCCTGACGACCCACATCCTGGAGGTCGCCGAACGGCTGGCCGACCGCATCGGGATCATCCGGGGCGGGCGCCTGCTCGCCGAGGGCACCACGGCCCAGCTGGCGGCGACCGCGGGCCGGAGCGGCGGGACGCTCGAGGAGGTGTTCCTGGCCCTGACCCAGCCCCGCGAGGAGGCGGCCTGATGCCGTCCCGGCCCGCCCGTCGAGGAGCCCCGGTGCTGTTCCTCCTCGCGCATGACCTGCGCTTGGGCTGGCGCGAGTTCCGCGGCCATTTCCGGCTGCTCGGCAATCGCGGGCTCCTGGTTCTCGTGGCCCTCCTGGTGCTCGCCATGCACGGCGCCGCCTGGACGACGGGCACCCAGCTTGCCGAGATCGGGCGGGCGGATGCCGCCGGTCGCGCGCGCGTCATCGCCGACCTCGCGCCGGGCGTCACCTTCATCCTGCTGCTGATGCTGGCGCAGGCCCTGAGCGGCCTGACCAAGGCGCTCTACGGGCGCAGCGATCTCGATCTGATCCTCGCCTCGCCCTTCTCGGCACGGACCGTCTTCGCCGTCCGCGTCCTTGCGGTCGGCTTGGGCTCGGCGGCCTCGGCCGCGATCTTCGTCGTTCCGGTGGCCGACGTGGCCCTGCTACAGGGCGCCTGGCGCGCCCTCGCCTTGCTGCCGATGCTGGCGGGCACGGCGCTGGTCACCAGCGCCGTGGGTCTCGCGATCGTCATGAGCCTGCTCGCGACGCTCGGGGCCCGTCGCACGCGGCTGGCTGCCCAGATCGTGGCGACCTTCGCGGGCGGCGGCTTCATGGTCTGGCTCCAGGTCCGGCGGTTCCTGCCGGCGCTGGACCCGGCGGCATGGACCATCCCGGGCCCGGCTGCCCTCGATGATCTATGGCTGCTGCCCACGCGCGCGGCAGCGGGGGAGGGGACCAGCCTCCTCCTCTGGCTCGGGCTCGGCGCGGTCCTGTTCGCGGGCGCCGTCTTCGCCTTCGCCGGACAGTTCGCCCGCGGTATCGCCGCCGCATCCGGCCTTCCCGCGCCGTCGGGCCGGGCGCGCCGAGCGCGCGGGATCGACCGGCCGTTCCGCTCGGGCCTGTGGTCCACCCTGCGCCACAAGGAGTGGCGGCTGATCCGGCGCGATCCCTGGCTGCTGTCGCAACTGCTGCTGCAGGTGCTCTACATGACGCCGATGCTCTTCATGCTGATGAACGGCACCGGCGCGGGCAAGTCGCTGCCCGTCGCCCTTGCGCCCATGATCGTGGTGGTGGCCTACCAGGTGTCGGCGTCCATGACGTGGCTGAGCCTGTCCGCCGAGGACGCGCCCGATCTGCTCGCGAGCGCGCCCGTCACCTCGTCGGCGCTCCAGCGCGGCAAGCTCATCGCGGTGGCCGAACTCTGCGCCGGCCTCGCCGGGGGGCCGCTCCTGTGGCTCGCGACGCTGTCGCTCCGGGCGGCGGCGGAAACCGCGCTGCTGGCCGGACTCGCGGTTGCCATCGCCATGCTGCTCAGCCTGTGGCACACCAAGCCCGCGCCCCGGTCCGGCTTCGCGGCGCGGCATCGCGAATCTAAGCTCCTTGCCCTCATGGAGATGGTCATGTCCATGCTGCTGGGGGTGACGGCAGCCCTGCTCGTGGCAGGCAGCCGCTGGATGATGCTGCCGCTCGGCGTGGCGGCCCTCGTCATGCTGGTCAACCGGCCGCGCCGCCGGTCAACCGATCGCGATGCGGCACCGGCGGTCGAGGCGGGGCAGCAGGCGGCGTAGGTCGGCGGGGCGCACGGCCACGCAGCCCGCCGTGGGCCGCCCGTCCGGAGCCATGACGTGCAGGAAGATGGCGCTGCCGCGGCCTCTGCGGGGGCGCCGGACGTTGTAGTCGATCACGAGGACGACGTCATAGAGCCGGTCGGCCCGCCACATCGCCTCGTGGCCGGCCGGGCTCGGCAGGCGTACCGGCCGGTTGTAGCCGACCGCGCGCGGATCGTCGCACCAGCCGTCGTCGGACCGGAGGGGACGGCAGGGCAGCCGGGCTGCCGGGCGCGGCCCGCGATCCGGGCGGAAGAAGCCGTGCAGGAGGTCGAAGCGGCCGGCGGGCGTCGCCCCGTCGCCCTCCCGCTTGCGCCGCGTCAGGCCCGCCGGACCGAGCTGGCATGGCAGAGCAAGGGAGCCTGCGAACAACCATCCGTTCGAAGGAGCCCCCAGTCTTGGCCGGACCTTGAGGAGGGACAGGCTCCGCGTCCGGGCCTGGCTGTGCGGTCTTGAATCCGTCATGTTCGCTCTCCGGCGCAGCGCTGTCCGGCCGGACGACCCTTGCGCTTGGCGCCAAGTTTAAGCAATTTGATCGGTAACGAGAGCGTCGACGAAGGCCGTTCCCCCGGGCGCGGCAGGGCTGCGATGCGGGATGATGCCCTGATGCCGCGCCCTAGCCCGCCGTTCCGGCGGCGCCAGGTGGGCGGGAAGGCCGAGGCGATGCGTCCGGACCTGTCCGGACCCGCCGAGGGGACAAGGAAGGGTGCATGGCTCAGGCTCGCAAGATCCTGATCGTTGACGACGACGACGACCTCCGTGAATTGCTGATCGAGCAGTTTTCCCTGGACGACGACTTTCTCGCTTGCGAGGCCGAGAATGGGGGCGAAGCCCTGGCTGCGGTCCGCGCCGATTGCCCGGACGTGGTGCTCATGGATGTGGGCCTGCCCGACATGGACGGGCGCGACGTGGTCCGCCTGATGCGGCAGCGCGGTTACAAGCACCCCATCATCCTGATCACGGGCCATGCGTCCGATGACGATGCAGTGCTGGGGCTCGAAGCGGGTGCCAACGATTACGTCAACAAGCCGTTCCGCTTTGCCGTCCTGCTCGCCCGGATCCGCGCCCATCTGCGGCAGTACGACGAGAGCCTCGACGCGCTGTTCCAGATCGGCGGCTACCAGTTCAATCCCGGGGCCAAAAACCTCGTGAGCGAGGCGGGCGACCGCATGCGGCTGACCGAGAAGGAGGTCGCCATCCTCCGCTTCCTTTATCGCGCGCGGTCGCAGGTGGTCGATCGCGACACGCTGCTGCGCGAGGTCTGGGGCTACAACGCGGCCGTGACCACCCACACGCTCGAGACGCATATCTACCGGCTGCGGCAGAAGATCGAACCCGACCCGGCCCATGCCCAACTGCTGGTCACGGAGGCGGGCGGCTACCGCCTGATCCCATGAAGCGGCCGTGTCCCGGTCACCCCGCGAGGCGCGCATGACCCTCGAACAGGACATGCGGCGCCTTTCGGCCATCCCGCTGCTCGCCGAGCTCGAGGTGGAGGCCCTGCGCCTCATCGCCTTTTCGGGGGAGACCCGGATGTTCAAGCCGGGCGACGTCCTGTTCCGTCAGGGCGAAGCCTCCGACGGCGCCTTCGTGCTGCTGTCGGGCCGGATCGCGATCGAGGCCACCGGTGCGGGCCGGCCGCCGCTGCAGGTCGTGGGACCCGGGGCGCTGATCGGGGAGCGCGCCCTGCTGTCGGCGATCGCGCGTCCGGCTACCGCCACGGCCCGCGAAGCGGCCACCGTGCTCAAGATCACCCGGCGCCTCTTCTACCGCGTGCTGTCCGAGTTCCCCGGCAGCGCAGAACGGCTGCGCGAGGTGCTCGCCCGCGACCTCGCCGAGCGGCTCGACGCGGCCCAGGGCTAGACGATCAGGCTGACGCTCACCGGAACATGGTCGGACGGCCGCTCCCATCCCCGCGCTTCGCGGCACACCGCGATGGTGTCGAGCGTCGGGCCGAGGTCCGGGCTGAGCCAGACGTGGTCGAGCCGCCGGCCCCGGTCGGCGGCCGCCCAGTCGGGCGAGCGATAGCTCCACCAGGTGTAGAGCTTCTCGGACGCCGGCACGCGCATGCGCATGGCATCGAGCCAGGGCCCGGCCTCGCGCACGCGGGCGAACAAGTCGACCTCGACCGGCGTGTGGCACACCGTCTTGAGCAGCTGCTTGTGGCTCCACACGTCCTGCTCGAGCGGAGCGATGTTGAGGTCGCCGACGAGGACGGCACGCTGCGCCTTTAGGCGGTCGGGGCCGGTCATCATGTTCACGAGGAAGTTCAGCTTGTGCTCGAACTTGTCGTTCACGGCGGGATCGGGGATGTCGCCCCCGGCGGGAACGTAGAAGTTGTGCACGGTCAACCCGGCTGCCGCGCCTGCGCCGTCGGCCAGCGTGACGGCCATATGGCGGGCGTGCCCGTTCCAGCAGAAACGGCCCTTCTCCGTGCTTGCGAGAGGCAGCCGCGAGAGCACAGCCACGCCATGATAGCCCTTCTGGCCGTTGATCTCCACATGGTCGAAGCCGAGGTCGCGCACGTCCCGCAGCGGGAACTCGCCGTCGCGGCACTTGGTCTCCTGCAGGCAGAGGATGTCCGGCTGGTGCAAGGCGAGGTACTGGCGGAGCAGCGGCAGCCGCAGCCGGACCGAGTTGATGTTCCAGGTCGTGATGGTGAGGCGCAAGACGGGTTCACGGTGGGAGGGCGGCGGCGCGCTCGCATGCGGTCCGGCCGGGGCCCAGGTCGCACGGACATCCTTGCGGCGCAAGGAGAGGCGGTCCGTCAACGCGTCGAGCGCTGCCGGGCTATTGGCATCGTGGCGCCGACCTGATGGCCTGTCCCTACGCGCGACCCGTCCGGCCCGGAGGCTCTCACGCGAGCCGGCGCCGCGATTTGGCGAAGGTGTCGAAGGCCACGGCCAGAACGATAATGAGGCCGATCACGATCTGCTGGATGTAGGAGGACACGTTCAGCAGGACGAGACCGTTGAGCAGCACGCCGATGAGCACCGCGCCGATCACGGTTCCGAAGATGGTGCCGACCCCGCCGAACAGGCTGGTTCCGCCGATGACCACCGAGGCGATGACGGTCAGCTCATAGCCGAGCCCCGCGACGGCCTCGGCCGAGTTCAGCCGCGCCGCCAGGACGAAGCCGGCCAGCCCGGAGAAGAAGCCCATGAGCACGTAGACGCTGAGCAGGATGCGCGGCACCCGCAGGCCGGACAGCCGGGCCGCCTCGGGGTTGCCGCCCACCGCATAGACCTGCCGTCCGAACCGCGTGTAGCGCAGCACGAGATGCGCGAGGACCGCGAAGCCGATGAAGATCACGACAGGGGTCGGCACGATGCCGATCCGGCCCTGTCCCCAGAACTGGAAGCTCTCGTCGAAGCCACTGATCGGGCCCCCGCCGGACAGCAGCAGGGCCGCCCCGCGGAACACCGACATGCCGCCGAGCGTCACGACGAAGGGCGGAACCTTCAGCCGCGTGATGGCGGTTCCCTGGATCAGGCCGCCGGCGAGGCCGATCAGCACGGCGACCAGGAGGGCCGCCTCCCAAGGGTGCCCGGCCCCCGCGCCTCCGAGCGCCGCGAAGTTTCCCGTGGCGCTGCCTTTCGCCACGATGGCAGCGGCGATGCCGCAGACGGCCAGGAGCGAGCCGACGGACAGGTCGATCCCTGCGGTCAGGATGACGAAAGTCATGCCAATGGCGAGAAGGCCCGAGATCGAGACCTGGCGAAGGACGTTGAGCAGATTGATGGTGGACAGGAACCGCGGCTGCAGCGTGGCGAAGACCGCCATGAGGATCGCGAGAAAGAGCAGGGGGGCGAAGCGGGCCAACAGGCCGAACGCGTCGAAACGGGCGCTCCTCGGGGGCTCGATATGGGTCGGCGCGGAGGTCAACGGCGCGTCCTCATGCGGCTTGGAGCGCGGCACCGCGCAGGGTCATCAGGCGCATCAGCCGTTCCTCCGACATCTCGCTCCGGGCAATCTCGCCGGTCAGCCGGCCTTCGCACAACGTCACGATGCGATCGGCCAGGGCCATGACCTCCGGGAGTTCGGACGAGATCACGATCACGGCGATCCCATCGCGCGCCAGCCGGGCGATGAGCTGATGCACCTCGGCCTTGGCGGCCACGTCGATGCCACGCGTCGGCTCGTCCACGATCAGGATCCGGGGCTTCAGCGCCAGCCAGCGGGCGAGCACGACCTTCTGCTGGTTGCCGCCCGACAGGTTGGCGACCGCCTGGTCGGGGCTGGCCATGCGGATCCCGAGCGCCGTGCGGAAGTCGCGGACCATGCCGTTCTCCCAGGTGTCGGACACGTAGTTGAACGGGGCCCGCAGCCGTCCCATGGCCGCCACCGCCATGTTGTTGCGGATGGCCAGCGACAGGAACAGGGCCTGCTGCTTGCGGTCCTCGGGCACGAGCCCGATCCCGAGCGCGATGGCGTCGGCCGGCGTCCGGATCAGGACCGGTCGATCGTCCACGAAAATCTCGCCGGACGAGACGGGATCGGCGCCGAACACCGCCCGGGCCAGTTCCGTGCGCCCCGCGCCGACCAGGCCAGCAATGCCCAGGATCTCGCCCGGCTGCACCGTCAGCGAGACGTCCGACACCGCCGTCGCATGCGGGTCGAGGCCGCTTCGGGCCGTGCTGAGATGGCTGATCCGCAGGGCCGGCGGACCGGGACGGGCCGTGCCGCCCTCGATGGGCGCGAAAATGCCGAGGTCGCGCCCGACCATCATCCGGATCAGCTGGTCGATGCTTGTTCCGGCGACCTCGACGGAGCCGACCAGCCGGCCGTCGCGCAGCACGGTCGCGCGGTCGCAGACCGCCATCACCTCGTCCAGCCTGTGCGTGACATAGATGATGCCGATGCCGCGCCCCCGCAGGACGCGCACCAGATCGAGCAGCCGACCGACCTCGGCGGCGCTCAGGGCGGCTGTCGGCTCGTCCATGATGATGAGACGGGCCTTGACCGAGAGGGCGCGGGCGATCTCCACCATCTGCTGGTCGGCAATGCTGAGATCGCGCACCAGCCGCCTGGGTTCGATGGACAGGCCGAGCCGGTCCAGCGCCTCGCGCGCCGCGCGGAACGTCGCCGGCCAGTTGACGAAGCCCGCCCGGCCGGCCTCGCGCCCGATCATGATGTTCTCGGCCACGCTGAGCGTCGGGATCAGCGTGAACTCCTGGTAGATGGTGACGATGCCCTTCCGCTGGGCCTCGTGGGGCTGCGCGAAGGACTGGGGTTCGCCCTCGAGCGTGATGGTCCCCGAATCCGGCCGCTGGGCGCCGGACAGGATCTTGAGCAGCGTCGACTTGCCCGCGCCGTTTTCGCCCAGCAGGGCCAGCACCTCGCCTCCCGCGAGCTCCAGGTCGACGTCGCTGAGGGCGACGACCCCTGGAAAACGCTTGCCGACGCCGCTGACCCGCAGAAGCGGCTCGGATCCGGGTCGCGCGAGGCTCATGCGATCGACGTTTCCGTCCCGCTCACTTCACCTCGTCCAGGCGCTCGGCCTTGTTGAGATTGGTCTTGGTGATGACGATCGGGGTGAGAAGGACGAGATCGCTGTCCGGCTTCTTCTTGCTCTTGACGTAGTTCATCAGGATGTCGACGGCCGTCTTGCTCTGCTCGGCCGGAAACTGCTCGACGGTGCCGGCAAGGCCGCCGTCGCGGATGCTGGCGAGGGCGTCGGGAAGGGCATCGAAGCCGATCACCTTGACCTTGTCCCCGAGATTGCGCGCGCGCACCGCCTCGATCGCGCCGAGCGCCATGTCGTCGTTGGCCGCGACGATCACGTCGGGCGGGGTGGCCAGCGAAGCGAGCAGCGCCTCGGTCACCGAGAGCCCCTGGTCGCGGGCGAAATTGGCGGTCTGCTCGGCGACGAACTTGTACTTGTCCGCGTGGGCGTCCAGCACGTTGTGCAGGCCCTTGTTGCGATCGATCGCGGGGCTGGCGCCGGGCTGGCCCTGCAGGTTCACGACCGACGCGCCGTTCGGGAAGGTATCCATCAGCCAGTGTCCCTGGGCTTCGCCCCCCTTCACGTTGTCGGCGCCGACATGGGCCAGGATCCCCTTGGCCGCGGTCACGCGGCGATCGATCGTGACCACCGGCACCCCTGCATCGATGATCTCCGACAGGGCCGGCGCCATGGCGTTCACGTCGATGGGATCGAGCACGACGCCGTCGACGCCCTTCGTCAGCCCAGCCTCCACGTCGGCCGTCTGCTTGGGCGCGTTGTTCTGCCCGTCGGCCTCGACGGGCGTCGCGCCCTGCGCCGAAACTTCGGCCTCCATGGCCTTCAGCATGTGGACGAAGAACGGGAAGTTGAGCCCGGGGACGGAGGTCAGGATCGTGAGGTCCTTGGCGACCGCCGGCGTCAAGGGGGCGGCAGCCACGGCCAGGGCGAAGACGCCGCCCAACAAAGCACGCCTGCAAAGCGACATTCTTTCCTCCCCGACAGCTTCCGGGCTTGTTGCCTGGATTGAGTTGCAGTGTCCGGGAAGGCGTGGCGATGGTCAAGCGGCGGGTCTTTCCGTCGGGAATGTATTTGTCGTCGACGCGTTCTCCGCCGTCCGGCGCGGCGGACGGAAGAAGCGGGAGACAGTGACGACGCGTGCGACTGGCCAGAGGACCGCAGCAGGTTATCTGATAGGCTCAGGCGCCAGCCGCGAGCGGAGGCCCGCCGCTTTCTGCCATGGGAGGGAATGATGATGGCGACACAGGGAGCCGCGCCCGATTTCAGCCTGGCCGGACGGGTGGTTCTCGTCACCGGGGCGAGCCGGGGCATCGGCAGGGCCTGTGCGCTCGCCTGTGCCGGCGCGGGCGCCGACATCGTGCTCGGCGTCCGGAATGTCGCCGGCTCGGCCGACCTCGTCGGCGCGATCCAGGCTCTCGGACGCGAGGTGCTGCCCGTCACCCTCGACATCGCCCGCCGCGGCGACGTCGACGCGGCGGTCGCGGCAGCGCTCGACCGCTTCGGACGGATCGACGTCCTCATCAACAATGTCGGCATCGCCCCCGGCAACCTCGCCGAAGAGGTGCGGGAGGAGGACTTCGATGCGACCGTCGCGGTCAATCTGAAGGGGACCTTCTTCATGACCCAGGCCGTCGCGCGGGGCATGATCGCGCGCGGCTCCGGCCGGATCATCATCATGAGCTCGCAGGCGGGGACGGTGACGCTGCGCGGCGAGTCGATCTACTGCATGACGAAGGCAGGCCTGAACCATCTCACGCGCTGTCTGGCCGCCGAATGGGCCGCGCACGGCATCACCGTCAACAGCGTCGCGCCGACCTTCATCTGGACCGACGGAACCAGGCCCGCTTTGGCCGATCCCGACTTCCACCGCCGTACGCTCGGCCATATCCCACTCGGACGCATCGGCGACACGGACGACGTCGTCGGTGCCGTCGTGTTCCTCGCCTCGCCGGCGGCGACGCTCATAACCGGCACGAACCTGCTAGTGGATGGCGGGTGGTCCGTCGCTTGATCTGGCCCCACCTACCCCCAACCATCGCTCGTCTCGCGAGAGGTTGTCGGGTGCGATGCTGCGTGCCCGCCCCGGATGCGCCGAGCAGGACAACCTTCGCCCCGTTCACCTGAATGCGCTCTCCCGTATCCCGCGCTGAACCCCAAGCCCATGCTCGCACGGACGAGTGGCCCAGCGCCCTGCGGGCGACGGGCTCGGCTGTCGAACCGCTTCGCCTCTCAGCCGTGCGGCTTGAAGACCACCTTCGTGCAGTGGTCCGCCTTGTCGCGGAACTTCTCGTAGAGGGCCGGACCCTCCTCGAGAGAGGTCGAGCGATGGCTGATGATAAAGGACGGATCGATCTCGCCCTTTTCGATCCGCTCGAGCAGCGGCTGCATGTAGCGGACCATGTGGGTCTGGCCGGTCTTCAGCGTGATGCCCTTGTTCATGAGAAGACCCAGCCCGACCGGGCCCGCCATGCCGGCATAAACCCCGGGCATCGACAGGATGCCGCCGGGCCGGCAGGCGAGCAGGGCCTGGTTGAGCGCGAAGGGACGCTCCATGCTCGTGGTCGCCTCCATCACGGCGGAACTGACCTTCTGGGCCATCGTATCGGCCCCATGCGACTCCATGCCGACCGCCTCGATGACCGAATCGGGCCCCAAGCCGCCGGTCATCTCCATGATCGCCTCCTGGACGTTCTCCTTGGAGTTGTCGATGGTCTCGGCGCCGGCCTCCCGGGCGAGCGCCAGGCGCTCGGGAACGCCGTCGACCGCGATGACGCGCTTGGCCCCGAGGAGGAAGCAGGATTTGATCGCGAGGATGCCGACCGGTCCACAGCCCCAGACCGCGACCGTATCCTCCGGACCGATCTCGCAGTGCTCGGCCGCCTGATAGGCGGTCGGGAAAATGTCGCTGAGGAACAGCACCTTCTCATCATCGAGGCCGTTCGGGATCTTGATGGGGCCGACATCGGCGAAGGGCACCCGCAGATACTCGGCCTGACCCCCCGCATAGCCGCCCGTGATATGCGAGAAGCCGAAAAGGCCGGCGAGCGGATAGCCGAAGGTCTCAGCCTGCAGCTTGCCATTCGGATTGGTGCGCTCGCAGCAGCTCCAGTTTCCCCACTTGCACTGGCGGCACTCGCCGCAGCAGATCGTGAAGGGAACCACGATCCGATCGCCGACCTTCAGCTTCTTGTTGTCGCGGCCGACCTCGACC
>CAXTVD010000059.1:0-16048 GCA_964247575.1 uncultured Lichenihabitans sp. | reverse complement strand
CAGGGGGTCGCCTGTTCCAAGGTGCCTGACATCCACGATGTCGGCCTGATGGAGGACCGCGCCACCCTGCGCATCTCCAGCCAGCACGTCGCCAACTGGCTCCAGCATGGCGTCGTCACCGAGGCCCAGGTCACCGAGACGCTGAAGCGCATGGCCGCCATCGTCGACAAGCAGAATGCGGGCGACCCCGCTTACACGCCGATGGCGCCCGGCTTCGACGGCGAGGCGTTCGGGGCCGCCTGCGACCTCGTCTTCAAAGGGCGCGAGCAGCCGAACGGCTACACCGAATGGATCCTCCACGCCCGCCGTCGGGCCGCCAAGGCGAAGGGCGCGATCACCGCCTGACCCGGTCCCGCTGCGAGGCGGCAGGGGAACAGGCCGGCGTGACATTTGGGGCCGCCCTCACTACCAAGCGGCATCTCCCATCAAAGTCCCGCGATGCCCGATCTCCTGCTCGAACTCCTGTCCGAAGAAATCCCGGCCCGCATGCAGGGCCAGGCCGCGGCCGACCTGCAGCGGCTCGTCACGGCCGCGCTGGTCGACCGGGGGCTGACCTACGAGGGGGCGCAGAGCTTCGCAACGCCGAGGCGGCTCGCCCTGCACGTTGTCGGCCTTCCCGCGCGCCAGCCGGACACGCGCGAGGAGCGCAAGGGGCCGCGCGTCGGCGCGCCGGAGGGCGCCATCCAGGGCTTTCTCAAGAGCGCCGGCCTGATGTCGATCAACGAGGCGACGATCGTCGAGGACAAGAAGGGGGCCTCCTACGTGGCGCGCATCGAGCGGCCGGGCCGCCCGACGCCGGAGGTGCTCAGCGACGTGCTGCCGGGCCTCCTCACCAGCTTTCCATGGCCGAAGTCGATGCGCTGGGGGCGCGGGTCCGACAGGCCCGACGCCCTGCGCTGGGTGCGGCCGCTCCACTCCATCGTCTGTACCTTCGGCGCCGACACGGAGGAGCCGGACATCGTGCCGTTCGCCGTGGGCGGCATCGCCGCGGGCGAGACGACGCGCGGGCACCGCTTCATGGCGCCCGCCCCGTTCCGGGTGAAGCGCTTCGACGACTACGTGCCCGCGCTCGAACGGGCCAGGGTCGTGCTCGATCCCGAGCGGCGGCGCTCCATCATCCTGCACGACGCGCGCGACCTCGCTTTCGCGCAAGGCTTCGAGCTCGTCGAGGACGAGGCGCTGCTGGCGGAGGTCGCAGGACTGGTCGAGTGGCCGGTGGTGCTGATGGGGCAGTTCGAAGAGGGTTTTCTCGCGATCCCGCCCGAGGTGATCCGCGCCACGATCCGGGTCAACCAGAAATGCTTCGTGCTGCGCCGGCCGGACGGAACGCTCGCCAACCGCTTCCTGCTGACGGCCAACATCGTCGCGAGCGACGGGGGCCGCGCGATCGTCGCCGGCAACGAACGCGTCGTGCGGGCCCGGCTGTCTGACGCGAAGTTCTTCTGGGAGAGCGACCTCAAGGTGGCCCTGGCAGACCGTCTGCCCAAGCTCGACAGCATCGTGTTCCACGAGAAGCTCGGCACGCAGGGCGAGCGGGTGACGCGGGTCGTCGCGCTGGCGCGCGACCTCGCGCCGCTGGTCGGCGCCGACCCGGAGAAAGCCGCGCGGGCGGCGACCCTGGCCAAGGCCGACCTCGTCTCCGAGATGGTCGGCGAGTTCCCCGAGCTGCAGGGCCTGATGGGCCGCTACTACGCGGCTGCGCAAGGCGAGGACCCGGCGGTCGCGGCGGCGGTGGAGGAGCACTACAAGCCGCAGGGCCCCTCCGACCGCGTGCCCACGGACCCGGTCTCGGTGGCCGTTGCGCTGGCTGACAAGCTCGACACGCTGGTTGGCTTCTGGGCGATCGATGAGAAGCCGACCGGGAGCAAGGACCCGTATGCGCTGCGCCGGGCGGCGCTGGGGATCGTTCGAACTATAGTTGAGCGTGCAATAGGTTTGAAGCTACGACAAGTACTAGTCGATTCAGGTTCTAGAGTTTTCGTCGCCATCGAGAGAGCAGAGACTTCTTCGCAGGAGGAGAAACTTCCCGGCTTCGTCGCAATCTTTGAACGGGTCGAGAGTCTAGGGAGAAAATTGGGCAGCCAGCGACCTTCGTTTAGAGAAAAGGAGAAGCCAGAGTTTTGGCTTGAGACCGCGACAGAACTGGCATCCGATCTCCTCGCCTTCTTCGCCGACCGCCTCAAGGTCTACCTACGCGACAAGGGCGCCCGGCACGATCTGATCGACGCCGTCTTCGCCCTGCCGGGGCAGGACGATCTCCTGCTGGTCGTGCGCCGGGTCGAGGCGCTGGGCAGGCTGCTCGACACGGAGGACGGCAGGAACCTGCTCGCCGGCGCCCGCCGCGCCACCAACATCCTGCGCGCCGAGGAGAAGAAGGACGGGGCAGGGGCCTTTGCGGCCGCCTTCGATCCCGCGCTGCTCGAGCTGCCCGCCGAGCGGGCGCTGGCCGTCACGCTGGGCGAAGCCCGGACGGCCGCCGCGGCCGCGGTTGCCGCGGAGGATTTCGAGGGCGCCATGCGCGCCATCGCGACGCTCCGGCCGGCGGTCGACGCCTTTTTCGAGCAGGTGACCGTCAACGCCACCGACCCGGCGCTGCGAGCGAACCGTCTGCGGCTGCTGAACGGTCTCCGGGAGACGACGCTGACCGTGGCCGACCTGTCGAAGGTCGCGGGATAGGCACCTGCTCGCGAGTCGGAGGGGGCCTCAGCCGACCCCCTCGACGATCCGGATGTCCCGCTCCGCTCCGTCACCCAGCGCGTCCAGCGCCTCCCGGTAGGCCGGTGTGGCATAGACCGCCTTGGCGGCCTCGAGGCTGTCGAATTCGATGACGACCGTACGCTGCAACTGCCCCGCCTCGTGCGCATCGGCGGCGATCCCGCGCGCCACGAAGCGGCCGCCCGCGGCGATCATGGCGGGGCCGGCCAGCTTGGCATAGGCCGCCACCTTGTCGGGGTCCGAGATCGAGCGGTAGAAGGAAATGAAGTAGGCCTTGGGCACGTTGAGCCTCCTAGTCGACGTCGAGCGGGGCGACGCCGGTCGGCTTGCCGTCCGCATCCAGCGTGATCTTCTCGATCCGCATTTCGGCGCCGCGGAGCAAAGCCTCGCAATGGCGCTTCAGCGCCTCGCCGCGTTCATATATGACGATGGAGTCTTCCAGCGAGACGCTGCCCTTCTCGAGCTGGCCGACGATGGTCTCCAGCTCGGCGAGAGCCCTCTCGAAGGGAAGCGATGCGATGTCGCCGGTAGCAGCTGCGTTCTCGCTCACGATGTAACCTCGACCCGCTCCGCCGCGTAACTACCGAGCAGAGCCCAGTCCAACACGGAATCCTCGATGTCGCCTTCCGCAGTCGCCGACGACAGGCCCCGACCGTCACCGGAGACCGGCCAACCGACCCTCGTGAAGCGACACAGCGTTCTCGTGCGGCTGACGCATTGGGTCAATGTCCTGTGCCTCACCATGTTGTTGATGAGCGGACTGCAGATCTTCAATGCCCGGCCGCAGCTCGACTTCGGCAGCAAGACCGACTTCGATCATCCCCCGATGGCGATCGGCAGCGAGGAGATCGACGGCAAGGCCCGCGGCATCGTGCGGATCGGCGATCACCGGTTTGACACGACGGGCGTGCTCGGGCTGTCGAACGTCGAGGGCAAGCCGACCGAGCGGGCCTTTCCGTCCTGGGCGACGCTGCCCTCCTACCAGGACCTCGGCGCCGGCCGGTCGATCCACTTCCTGTTCGCCTGGCTGTTCGTCCTGAACGGCCTGATCTACCTCGTCTGGGGCTTCGCGACGCGGCATTTCCGACGGGACTTCGTGCCGACCGGACCGCAGTGGCGGCACATCGGCGCCGCGATCAAGGAGCACCTGCTGCTCCGCTTCCCGAAGGGGGACGAGGCCCGGCAGTACAATGCCATCCAGAAGATCACCTATGCGCTTGTCGTGTTCATCCTCCTTCCGGGGGTGGTCCTTGCGGGCTGGACGCTGTCTCCGGGGCTCGACAGCGCTTTTCCGGGCCTGCTCGGCCTGTTCGGCGGCCGGCAGACCGCCCGGTCGATCCACTTCTTCGCGGCGTTCGGCATCGTGCTCTTCGTGGTCATCCATGTGGTGCTCGTGCTGGTCTCTGGCGTCCTCAACAACATGCGATCCATGATCACGGGCTGGTACGACATCGGCCGGGAGCGTCGTACCCATGGCTGACACCAAGCTCACCCGTCGCGACGCCCTCCTGCGCGGCACCGCCGTGGCCGGCTCGCTGGCTCTGGCCGGCTGCGACAAGGTCATCAACAGCGACGCCGCGCAGGCCGCTTTCGCCGAGGTCGATGCCTTTACCCGCCGGACCCAGGAAACGATCCTGGCCCCCCAGCAGCTCGCCCGCGAATACGCCGAAGCGGACATCACGCCCGTCTTCTACGCCAACGGTTCGACCGATCCGGACGACGAGGCCTATAGGAAGATGGCCGCGAACGGCTTTAAGGACTACCAGCTTGTGGTCGACGGCCTTGTCGAGAAGCCCTTGAAGCTCAGCCTGGCCGAGCTCCGCGCCCGGCCGGCGCGGACCCAGATCACCCGGCACGACTGCGTGGAGGGATGGAGCTGCATCGGCCAGTGGACGGGCACCCCGCTCGCGGGCGTGCTGGACGAAGCGGGCGTGAAGCCGGAGGCCCGCTACGTCCTGTTCCACTGCTTCGACACCATGGACGACGGCGCACTGTCCGGCCCGACGCCGTTCTACGGCACAATCGATCTGCTTGCCGCCCGTCACCCGCAAACGATCCTGGCCTATGCCATGCGGGGCAAGCCGCTGGAGGTGAAGTACGGCGCGCCGTTGCGTCTCCGCGTCGAGCGACAGCTCGGCTACAAGATGAACAAGTACATCAAACGCATTGAACTGATTGAGAGCTTCCAGGACATCGGCAGCGGCAAGGGCGGCTACTGGGAGGACAACGGCTACCAGTGGTATGCCGGCATCTGACGCCGGTTAAGCAGCCAGGCGGCCGTCCTCAGCCGACTTCGAGGGCGAAGGGCTCGCCCTCGAAGCAGTCCGCACCCCGCCCGATGGCGGCGATGGCGGCGATCATCCGGCCCGCCCGGCCGAGCCGGTGGTCGGCCAGCGCGACGAGACGCGCATTCGGGGTCGCGGTCGGCGAAGCCGAGCGGAGCGCCGCGGCGATCTCGGCCTCGTCCCGGTGCGGGGACAGGGTGCACACGCCGATGAAGGCGGCCGCCGTCGAGCGGCTGACCCCGGCATAGCAGTGGATGAGCAGCGGCGCCTGCCGGTCCCACGCCGCGAAGAAGGCGAGCATGTCGTCGACATGGGAGGCCTCGGGGTGGGTGTAGCCGTCCCGCGCCGCGACGATATCGGAGACCCCGACCACGAGATGGCGCGTGGCCGGCACGGTCGGTGGACGCAGGGCCACCACCCCGGTGGGCGAGAGCAGGGTCATGAGGCTCCCGGCCTGGATCGCGTCGGCCGTGGCGGCGAGCCGCGCCAGCGAGCACACATGAAGGCGCGGCATCACGGCAAAGTCCCATGCAGGAGCCCGAAACGGGCGAGAAAAGCGCGTTCGGCCTCGGGCGCGCTCACCGGCTCCAGCAGGCCGATCGCGTCGGCCAGGGCAGGTTCGGGCCGGACGAAGAGATCGGCGGCCTCGGCGGCGGCGAAACCCGCAAGCTGGGTCGCCTCGAGAAAGGCCGCGATCTGGTCGGCGCGCTTCACGAGGGCCGGCGACGCGACCGCCTCAGGCTGGATGTCGAAGCGGGCGTGGATGGCCTCGAGCAGGCGCCGTTCCACCCCCTTATAGGCATCGCCCATGACCGTCTTGAACGGGGAGATGAGGTCGCCGATCACGTATTCCGGGCCGTCGTGAAGCAAAGCGGCGAGCCGGCCGGCGGCCGGCATCCCCGGTTCGAGGTGGCCGACGATGGCCTCCACAAGCAGCGAGTGCTGCGCGACCGAGAAGGGGTTGCCGCCGCGGGTCTGTCCGTTCCAGCGCGCGACGCGCGCAAGGCCGTGGGCGATGTCCGCGATCGCGATGTCGTCGGGCGATGGATGCAGAAGATCGAGCCGGCGGCCCGACAGCATGCGCTGCCAGGCGCGCGGAGCGGACGGGTCGGCCATGCCGGCGCCTCGTCTCAGGAGACGTGGGCCAGCGCGGCGACGGGCGCCGCCACGTGACAGGTGAACCCGTCCGGCTCGAAGGCGAGCGTCAGGTCGCGACCGAATGCGCTGCGCAGCGACTGCTCGACCAGGCGCAGGCCGAAGCGGCGCTTGGGCGCGGGCTCGACGGGCGGGCCGCCCCGCTCGCGCCAGTCCAAGACGAGGCGGTCGCCCTCCGCCGCGGGGGCCACCCGCCAGACGAGATCGACCCGGCCCTGCGGCGACAGCCAGGCGCCGTGGCGGCGCGCATTGCTCGCCATCTCGTGCAGCGCCATGCAGAAGGAGAGGGCCGCACCGGCGTGGATCGGCAGATCGGGACCATCCATCGAGAGCGCTCCGGCGGCGACGCCGTCGGGTTCCATCACCCGGCGCGCGACGGTCATCAGGCCCGCGATCGTCCAGCCGTCCTGGAGGATGGCATCGTTGGCGCGCGCCAAAGCGAGAATGCGGTGGTTGAGGGTGTCCATCGCCTCCTGGGGCGAAGCGGCGTTCCGCAGCGTCTGGCCGGCCAGGGCCTGCACGACCCCGAGCGTATTCTTCACGCGATGGCCGAGTTCATAGGTGAGTCGGTCCTGCTCGGCCTTAGCCCGGCACTCCTGCGTCTCGAGCCGGGACCGAAGGGCGGCGATCTCGGCAACCAGCGCGTCTTCGCGGGGTCCGGCAACGGGGGTCTCTGTCACGCCTCTCTCCGTCGCATGCCTGGGGCCAAGTGGCATCGCGGTATACGGGACCGGGAGCGCGCCAGACAAGGCGCGCCCGGCCGGGATCAGCCGGTCACGGCCGGCCGGAGCACGATGCCGGCGGCGGTCACCTCGAGCCGGGCGGCCACGGCCTCCTCCAGGCGATCGAGGCGCACGAGCCCGAGGCCCCGTCCGGCGATGGCGGAGCCGAAGGTGCCGATCGTCGTGTCCTCGATCCGGATGTCGCTGCCCGGTGCCGGGGCCGGTCCCTCGAAGCTGAAGGCGACGATTCGCTTGCGGGCCGTGCCGCGGTGCTCCACGCGGCTGACGACCTCCTGGCCGACATAGCAGCCCTTGCGAAAGTCGACGCCGGAGAGCCGATCGAGATTGGCCTCGTGGGGGAAGGTGTCGCCGAAGGCGTAATCGACCCCGCTTTCCGGCACTCCGGCCTGGATCCGGTTCGCGTCATAGGCCGTGCGATCCGCCGGGGCCGAAACGTCCGCCTGCGCGCGGCGGACGATGGCGCGATGCCACAAGGCGTCGTTGCGGGGATCGGCATAGGTCACGATCGCGTCCTGCGCCGGAGCGCCGGAGGCGAAGGCGAGCACCGCATAGGTGTCGCTGCGGTCGACGACCTCGACCTTGGCGCGGAGGCGATAAAGCGACAGCTTCCGCGCGAGGTCGGACGCCACGGCGGCCGGGGCATCGAGCAGGAAGCGTCCGTCGGACGCGACCACGAGGAAGTCGGCGACGATCTTGCCCTGCGGGGTCAGCAGGGCCGCGTAGCGGGCCTGCCCCGCCTCGAGGCCGTCGACGTCATTGGTGATCAGGCGCTGCAGGAACGATCGCGCGTCCGGCCCGGACACCTCGATCACCTTGCGGTCGGTCAGGACCGCGTTATCACCAGCCATGATCGCTCCCCAGTTCAGCTGCATCTGGGAGTGATCTACGCTGGCCCGGCTGCGGTGCAAGGGCGGAGCCGCTGCGTGGGAGCGACAGCTCGCGCCGACCAGCCTGCCGCCGACGGCGCGACTCGCACGGCTGAGGGCTGCTCCTGCGAAGCTTTGGAGGACGGAATGGGCCGACTGTTCGATCTGGTGTTGCGGGGCGGCACGCTCGTCAACCAGGATGGCGTGGGACGGGCCGACATCGGGATCGGCGGCGGCACGATCACCGCGATCGGCGCTCTCGGCTCGGCCGAGGCCGAGCATGTCGTGGACTGCACGGGGTTGCACGTCCTGCCGGGCGTGATCGACACGCAGGTCCACTTCAGGGAGCCCGGCGCGACCCACAAGGAGGATCTCGAGACCGGGTCGCGGGCCGCGGTGATCGGCGGCGTGACGAGCGTGTTCGAGATGCCGAACACCACGCCCCTGACCACCGACGCCGCGGCGCTGGCCGACAAGATCGGCCGCGCGCGGCACCGCATGTTCTGCGACTTCGCCTTCTGGGTCGGCGGGACGCGGGAGAACACCGCCCTGATCCCCGAACTCGAACGGCTGCCGGGCGCCGCCGGCATCAAGGTCTTCATGGGATCCTCCACCGGATCGCTGCTCGTCGAGGACGACGACGGGGTCGCCGCGATCCTGCGGCGGACACGGCGGCGCGCCGCCTTCCACAGCGAGGACGAGGAGCGCCTGCGTGCCCGCCTGGGTGAGCGGGTGCCGGGCGATCCGTCCTCGCATCCCGTCTGGCGGGACGAGATCGCCGCCCTGCGCTGCACCGAGCGGCTGGTGCGGATCGCGCGGGAGAGCCGGGCGCGCATCCACGTCCTGCATGTCTCGACCGCGGAAGAGATGACCTTGCTGGCCGGTCAGAAGGATATCGCGAGCGTCGAGGTGACGCCCCACCACCTCACGCTCAGCGCCGACGATTACGCGCGGCTCGGCACGCGCCTGCAGATGAACCCCCCCGTGCGCGACGGGCGCCACCGGGACGCGCTCTGGGCGGGGGTGGCGTCCGGTGTCGCCGACATCCTCGGCTCGGACCATGCGCCGCACCAGCTCGATGAGAAGGCCAAGCCCTATCCGCAGAGCCCGTCGGGCATGACGGGGGTGCAGACCCTGGTCCCGGTCATGCTGGACCATGTGGCGGCAGGACGCCTGACTCTCCAGCGCTTCGTGGACATGACCAGCGCCGGTCCGGCCCGCCTGTTCGGCATCGCTCGCAAGGGGCGGATGGCGGTGGGCTACGACGCCGATTTGACGATCGTGGACCTGAAGCGGACGGAGACGATCCGCGACGGCTGGATCGCGTCCCGCTCCCAATGGACGCCGCATGACGGCCGAACCGTCACGGGCTGGCCGGTCGGCACGATCGTGCGTGGCCGGCGCGTGATGTGGGACGGTGAGATTCTCGATCAGGCCGCGGGGGAGCCGATCCGTTTTCTCGAGGCGCTCTGAGCCTCAAGCGCGATTCTACTGCCGCAGCCCCACCGAGAACTCGCCCAGGCGGATCCGCTCGGGCAGGCGCTCCGCGAAGACGGCGGCGGCATCCTCGCCGTAGATGTCGACCAGCGTCGAAAAAGCCGTGAACAGCGCGGCCTGGACGAAGCAGTCCTCCTCGATACCGTCGAGCGTGGCTTCGGCGAACGCTTCGGTGACGTAGGCCAGCGCCGAGCGGCGGTCGTCCAGAGCGTCGAAGCGGTCGTGCGGCGGGCGACTATTGCTGATCATGAGGGCAAGCTGTACCGCGCCGCTCGGAGCACCGCCATCCCGAATGCTACGAAACGGTTAATACCGGCCTTCACTTTGCACAGGTGCGACCCCAGAGACACCGTCGGACCCTCAGTCGAAACTGAACAGCTTGGAGAGCGACCCCGACAGCTGCGCGCCGCGGGTCAGCGAACGGGCGACAACGATGCGCGCGGCTGGGGTGCAGGTGCGGTAGATCAGCCGGTAGCTCTCGTAGCCATGGTTGAAGCTGCCGGCCAGTCGCGCGCGACGCTGCTCCGTTGCGCCTTCGGCTTCGAGCAGATCGGCCATCTTCGCACGCCAGTCGGGATCGGCCTGCTCGCCGCACAGGTCACGCATGAAGGCCAGGACGCCCAGGACTTCGGACAGGCGTTCGAGATTGTCCTCGTAGGGCGGCAATGTCTGGGCCGGCGCCGGCGTCGAGGGCCTTGGCGCGGCCGGGGGCAGGGGCGGATCGATCGGCGCGGCCCGCAGCGCGGTCGCGCTGCAGAGCGCGACCACGGCCACGCATTGCAGGCTGCGCCGGGCGGTGCCGCGCCGCATCGTTCAGGCCGGTCGAAGAGTCGCGGCGGCCTGCTCGACCAGCATTCGCAGGCCCGGGGTCAAGGCGATCCCTTCGAGGCCGAAAGGATCGGCCCACAGGATCCGCCGGGCCTCGGGTCCGATCGTGCCTTCTCCCGAGACCCAGGTTCCAAGAAAGGAGGCCACGACGAAATGCCGTTCGACGCGGGCGTCCGCGTCGCGCTCGATCACCTCGACATGGCCGTTGAAACCGACGATGCGGGCGACGACGCCCGTCTCCTCCTGCAACTCGCGCAATGCCGCCTCTCCGAGCGTCTCGCCGACCTCGACGAGTCCGCCAGGCAGGGAGAAGCAGTCGGCGGCAGGCGGATGCACCCGCTCAGCCAGCAGGACGCGGCCCTCGCGGAACACCGCCACGCTGGCCGCCAGGATGGGACGGGCCGGGTAGCTGCGCGACGGCGACAGGCTCATACGTGCTGGCCGCCGTTGATGTGAATCTCCGCCCCGTGCACGTAGCTCGACTGCTCCGTGCACAGGAAGTAGATCGCCTTGGCGACCTCCTCCGGCTTGCCGAGCCGCCGCATCGGCAGATGCTCGACGATCTTGTCCGTGCCCGGCGACAGGATGGCCGTGTCGATCTCGCCGGGCGAGATGGCGTTCACGCGAATGCCCAGCGGTCCGAAGTCGGACGCCATCTCGCGCGTCAGGGCTGCCAGAGCGGCCTTGGACGTCGCATAGGCGGCCCCCGCAAAAGGGTGGACCCGCGAGCCGGCGATCGAGGTCACGTTGACGACCGAACCCTGCGCCGCCTGCAATTCGTTGATCAGCCCGCGCGCGAGCATCACGGGGGCGAAAAAGTTGACCTGAAACACCTTCTGCCAATCGAGCAACTGCGTCTCGATCGTCCCCATGCGGCCACCGCCGCTCATCTTGGGGGAGATCGCCGCATTGTTGACCAGCGCGTCGAGCCGTCCGCCCTTCAGGCGCTGGCGGACCTCCTCGATGGCCTCGGCCGTGAAGGCCGCGTCGGACAGATCGACCTGGAGATGGTCCTCCGGCCCCATCTCCCATGGGCAATTCTCGGGAAAGGCATGCCGGGAGCATGTGATGACGCGCCAGCCCGCCGAAGAGAAGCGTTTGACCGTGGCGTGGCCGATCCCGCGCGAGGCTCCCGTCAGCAGCATCGTCCGTCGGATGGCGAGGGTCTGTGGGGGAGAGGACGTCATCGGGTGGTACAGTCCCAGAACGGGCGGCCGGAGTTCCACCGTTTAGGCGGGCCGCCCGGACAATGCCAGACTTTCTGCCCCGTTCAGGGATAGAGACGCTGGCGCTGCCACGCCGCGTCAGCCGCGCTCCGGGTGAAAACGACCCGGTCGTGCAGCCGCGACGGCCGATCCTGCCAAAACTCGATCGACGAGGGAACGATCCGGTAACCCTTCCAGTGAGGCGGCCGCGGAACATCGCCGGTGGCGAACTCCTCGTCGAAGGCCTTCACGCGAGCCTGCAAGGCTTCGCGGGACTCCAGCGGACGCGACTGCTGGCTCGCCCAGGCGCCCACGCGGCTCCCGCGATGGCGGCTTGCGAAATAGGCGTCCGCCTCCGCCTTCTCGACCTCTTCGATCCGGCCGCGGCTCCTGATCTGGCGGTTTAGCGATTTCCAGTAAAGCACCATGGCAGCTTGCGGATTGGCCGCCATCTCGCGTCCTTTGGCGCTTTCCGAATTGGTGTAGAAGACAAAGCCTCGCTCGTCCCGCCCCTTCAGGAGCACCAGCCGCACGTCGGGCAGGCCGTGTTCGTCGACGGTCGCCAGCGACATGGCATTCGGGTCGCGCGGCTCGCTGCGCTCGGCTTCCCCGAACCAGGCCTCGAAAAGGCCCCAGGGATCGTCGCTCAACGTAAAGTCATCGGCGGTTAACGGTTCCACCCTACTCTCCTGAACCATGTCATTGCGGAAGACGGACCAGCGCGTGAACGCCTCGCCTCTGCATATCGGCTTCGTCGCGGCGTTGCACGAACCTGGAGTGTCGACGTGTCGCGCCGGCGTCGCGTCGGATCTCGTCCGGGGTTCCCTCCTCGGCCGTTCCCTCGCGCGACTGGTGCTCTGCGGAAGCCTCAGCGTGACGGCCTCCGGCTGCTCGATCTCCGTGCCCATGAGCGGCTTCGTCGCCGACCCGATCTCGACAGGATCGATCGAACGCTCCGACGTGCTGCTCTACAAGGCGCTCGACCAGGAAGACGGACGGCGGGCCAAGGCGGCCCTGGCCGTGGCGCTCGATCCGCAAGGCAACGGCGCGAGCGTCGCCTGGAACAATCCGCAATCGGGAGCCAAGGGAACCTTCGTCGCCCTCGCGGCGCCCTTCACCCGCAACGACCGCATCTGCCGCGCCTTCCGCGCCCATGTCACGCCCGATCCGAAGTCGGAGCGGGACGTCGATGGATCGGCCTGCCGCAATGCCGAGGGCGAGTGGCACATCGCCGAGGCCAAGGAAGCCGGCAAGACCCGAAGCTGAACGGCGGCGCTGGGCGGCTGTCCGCTCGATCAGGCGTGGATTGCGTGCTGCGCGTGCGAGAAGGGCGTCTTTGACGGCGCTGTGGAACTTGCCGTTCCACCTTGAAACGCCCACCTTGGAGAGCGCAGGCAAGAGCGCTCCGTGCCGAACGCGGGCGGGCGCGGTCAATGGGCTCACGAATGCGTAATCCCTATGAGGTTCTCGGCGTAACCAAGGCAGCGGATGGGGCTGACATCAAGAAGGCGTTCCGCAAGCTCGCCAAGAAGTACCATCCTGATCAGAGCAAGGACCCGAAGGCGAAGGAGCGCTTCGCCGAGGCCAATCAGGCCTACGAGGTTCTCGGCGACGACGCCAAGCGGGCCGCCTTCGACCGGGGGGAGATCGATGCGGAAGGCAAGCCCCGTCACCCCGGCTTCGAGGGAATGGGCGCCGGGGCCGGGCGCGGCGGACAGACCTGGGACTTCTCGGACCTCGGGGCGGGCGCATCGCCCTTCTCTCGAGGGTTCCGCTCGGCACAGGGTGGCGTCGACCCGAGCGACTTCTTCTCCGATCTGTTCGGCGCAGGCTCAAAGGCAGCGCAACCCGGGCCGTCGAAGGCTGACGACGTGACGGGGTCCGTCACGGTCACGCTGAAGGAGGCGGTGCACGGCACCCAGGCTCGGGTGACGTTGCCGAGCGGCCGCGCCCTCGACATCCGGATCCCCGCGGGGATCGAGGACGGCAAGACGATCCGGCTCAAGGGTCAGGGACAGCCGGGCGGGCGAACGGGCGTCCCCGGGGATGCGTTGATCACGGTCAGGGTCGCCAAGCATCGCTATTTCGAAGTCGACGGCCGCGATCTCCGGCTCGATCTGCCCGTGACCCTTTACGAGGCGGTGCTCGGGGGGAAGGTCAACGTTCCGACCCTCGACGGGGCCGTGGAACTGTCGCTTCCCGTCGGCAGCCGGTCCGGCAAGACGCTGCGCCTGCGCGGCAAAGGACTGCCGGCCTCCGGAAGCCAGCCCGCCGGCGATCTGCTGGTCACGCCCCGCATCGTCCTGCCGGACGAGGCAAGCGACAAGCTCGAGGAGTTCGCCCGCGACCTGCGCGACACTCAGCCCTATGATCCCCGGGCCGCGCTCGAGTGAAGCGGCCCCGGCGGCTACCGATCGTCGCCGGCCGATCTGTCGATCCGAGTCCTGAGCGCCTCGGCGTTGCGCGAGAGCCAGTCGAGCGACTTGCCGGTCGTGACGGCATAGGCCGTCTGACCGTCAATCCAGGACAGGACCGAGCCGCCGCCTGACATCGGGTCGAGGGAGATGGTCGTGGTGGGCGGGCCAGCCGTCCGCGCCATGTAGACGCCGAGCTTCTCGCCCGCATCGTCGCCGTAGATGTAATAGGCGGCCGGTGCGGCGTCGCCCGGAACGAGCCGGCCGCCGAGCGCCGTCCAGCCCTCCCCATGCAGGTCCGGGGCGTGGACCGCCATGCCCAGCCGCCGCTGGAGCCAGTGGTCCAGCGTGGCCTGCTGCGAGGCCGCAATTTCGACGGGACGCACCGGGTCGAGCGCGAAAGTCCGGTACGCATCTGCCGCGCGACCGGCGGCCGGGCTGATCGAGTCACCGTCGGCGCGGGCCGCGGGCTCGGCCGTGCCGGCCACCTGCGGCAGCAGCGCATGCGCGCCGACCAGGACCAGCAGCCCGATCGCGAGCAGGAGAGCTGCGCTCACGCCGATGGACGTCGAGCGGTAGCGACGCCGCACCGGTGACTCGACCATCTTCGGCCCCGCAGCGGCCTCGGCTGGACGGGGGCTGGCGCGCCCGTCCACGAGGCGCGCTTCAGCGCGAGGACGACGCTCCGGCGCGGGGGTCATGTCGCGTAGAACCGGCCGTTCCGCCGCCACGTGACCAAGCCTCAGCCACAGCGGAACAGGCTCAACCGCCACGTTGGCAAAAGTCGCGCGAAGCACGTCGTTCTGCCGGGACCAGAGGGCCACGCGCTCCGCCTCGTGGCCGTCTTCCGCCAAGTGGGCGAGGAAGGCGGCCTTTCGCTCGTCATCGAGCCGGTGATCGACGTAGAGAAGGGAGTCGAGATCGCCGAAAACGCGCTGCATCCGCTTCAAGGCCGACCCCGCTCAGGACTTCACAAGACGCAAGTGGCTTGCCATTGCCGGTCGCTGGCCCGACGGCGCGCCGAGCCCATGTCGGGTCGCACCGTGGCTCCAGAGCGAACTGCCCAGGGTATCCCGCGCACGGGTCAATCGCGTGATCAGCGTCGCGATCGGGATGCCCAGAACCTCGGCGACCTGAGCGTAGTCGAGCCGCGCGAGAACGACGAGCAGCAGCGCTTCCCGGTCGTTCAGGGACAGGCTGTCGAGACCCGCCCCGGCCTCGCCCGATCCGGCATAGCCCAGCGCCTGCTGGGCGGGGCGGCTCTCGGCATTGGAGGATGGGGCCGTCCGCCGCTCGCCGACGGCCGTGCGCAGGCGCAGGCGATTGGCGCCGATGAGGCGCGCGTAGAGCCGATGCTGGACGTCTTCGGCCAGGCCCCCCTGATCCCACCGCAAGGCATCGACGATCGCATCGTGCACCAGGTCATCCGCGACGTCCGAGCGGCCGGCTTCGACGAGGGCCCGCGCGACCTGGCGGAGTTGGGGGGTCAGACGCTCGATCTCCGCGCGGTAGGATTTCATGGCACTCCTCGCCCCTTCACCGATCGTCGACCACGGCGTGCCGGCTTAACGGATTGTTAAGACAAACGGCCGGCCTTGCCTACGGTTTCGCGGCGGCGGCGACGGAATTTCGCGGCAGTCTTAACGGCGGTCCGTGCGGGCTGGGTGGGCCGCAATCCTGGTGCGCGTCCCCGAAGAGGCGCAGCAGTTGTTGACGGCGCCGCGCGGGTTGGACCATGTTCGAAACGGATATTTCGAGAGGGGTTGTGCCGAAGGCGGCGCGCTGCCCCGGCAGACGATCGCTCGCGATCGGGAAATCGGTGCTTATGACTGAGGTAGAGGGCAGGTCCGATTCCACACTCGGCCGAGGCCCCTTGTCGGGGCGTCGCGGGCTCGTAATGGGCGTGGCGAACAACCGCTCGATCGCCTGGGGGATCGCCAAGGCCGCCCGTCTCGCCGGCGCGGATCTGGCCTTCACCTACCAGGGCGAGGCCCTCGAAAAGCGTGTGCGGCCCCTGGCCCGCGAACTCGAGGCTGCGGTCGTCGGCCATTGCGACGTCACGGACCCCACGACGATCGACGCGGTGTTCGCGGAGGTCGGGCGGCTCTGGGGCAAGCTCGATTTCCTGGTCCATTGCATCGCCTTTTCGGATAAGGACGAACTGACCGGGCGCTATGTGGACACGACGGCGGAGAACTTCACGCGGTCGCTGCTGATCTCCTGCTATTCCTTCACGGCGGTCGCGCAACGCGCCGAGAAGCTCATGACGGACGGCGGCTCCATGCTGACGCTGACCTATTACGGCGCCGAGAAGTGGATGCCGCACTACAACGTGATGGG
>CAXTVD010000058.1:0-16305 GCA_964247575.1 uncultured Lichenihabitans sp. | reverse complement strand
CGAACCCGTGTTTTCGCCGTGAAAGGGCGACGTCCTAGACCGCTAGACGATGGGCGCGGGCTCGTGGGGCATGCCATGCGGCAGCGTGGAGCGGGCGAGGATGTATCGCGAAGCCCGGCGGCTGGCAAGCGCGCGGGCGAGGCCGAAGGTCGCTACGAGCGTTCCGCATGGGCCGCATCGACGAGGCGCATCTCGGGCTGCCCGACCCCGCCCCATCGGCTGAGCGAGACGGTGCCGGCGAGATGCACGGCCTGCCCCTCGGCCGCCTTCAGGCTGGACCCGAATGCCGTCCGTGCCGCCCGGAAGGCCATGGCCGTCAGGCGGACCCCTTCGATGGACTGGGCCGTGACCCGGAGATGGTCGGAGCCGACCGGCGAGACGGAGACGAGGCGGTGGCCGGCGACGGCGAAGATCGGCTCGGGGTTGCCGCTGCCGAACGGGCCGGCGCGTTCGACCAGTGTCACCGTCTCGGGGTCGAGAGCGGCACCGGCCAGCAGGCCGTCGATGTCGAGCGCCGCGTCGACGCGGGCCGCCGCGACCGCCTCCCCGCATTGGGCGTGGAGGAAGGCCTTGAACGCTGCCAGTTGGCAGGTCTCGATGGTGATGCCCGCCGCCATCGCGTGGCCGCCCCCCTTCAGCAGCAGGCCCGCTTCGACGGCAGCCCGGACGATGCGGCCGAGATCGACGCCGGGGATGGACCGTCCGGACCCGGTACCGCGATCGCCGTCGATAGCGATGGCGAAGGCCGGCCGCTCGTAGCGCTCGCGCAATCGGGCGGCGACCAGGCCCACCACGCCGGGATGCCACCCGGCGCCACTCGTCACGAGCGCAGCCTCGCTGTGCGGATCGGCCCGCATGAGCAAAGCCAGCGCCGCCGCGTCAGCCTCCTCGAGGGCTGCAGCCTCGATGGCGCGCCGCTCGCGGTTCAGCGCATCGAGCATCGCAGCCAGTTGCCGTGCTTCGAGCGGATCGCGGGTCAGGAGCAGGTCCGCCCCCATGGCCGCCCGCCCGATGCGTCCGCCCGCATTGATCCGGGGTCCGAGCAGGAAGCCGAGATGGAAGGCGGTGGGCGGCCCCCGGGTGCCGGCGACGTCGATGAGGGCCGCGAGCCCGGGCCGGCCGCGGTGCCGCATCACCGAAAGGCCCTTCGCCACGAAGGCACGGTTCAGCCCGACCAGCGGTACCACGTCGGCCACAGTCGCGAGCGCCACGAGGTCGAGCCCGGCCAGGAGGTCCGGTGCGGTGGGTCCGGCCGCCCAGAACCCGGCGGCGCGGAGCGCACGATGCAGGCCGACCAGCACCATGAAGACCACCCCGGCCGCGCAGAGGTGCCCCAGCCCGGACAGGTCGTCCTGGCGGTTCGGGTTCACGACGGCCGTCACGTCGGGGAGCTCGGCCGGCGCCTGGTGATGGTCGATCACGATCACGTCGAGCCCGAGGCGCCGGGCCTGCGCGAGGGGGTCGGTGCTGGTCGTGCCGCAATCCACCGTGACCAGAAGACTCGCGCCGGCGGTGCGCAGCGCCTCGATGGCCCCGACGTTCGGGCCGTAACCCTCGGTTATGCGATCGGGGATGTGAATGGTGGTGGGCACGTCCGCCGCCCGGAGGTAATCGGCCAGCAGGGCCGCCGCGCAGGCGCCATCGACGTCGTAGTCGCCGAAGATGGCGACATGCTCCCTGGTCCTGATCGCACGCACGAGACGGTCGACCGCCTCCGTCAAGCCCCGGAGCTGGTCGGGATCGGGCATGGCCTCGCGCAGGCTCGGCTCGAGATAGTGGTGGCAGGTCGAGGGCGTCTGCCTGCGCCCCGCGAGGATGCGGGCGAGAAGATCGGGGATGCTGTGCACCTGGCCGATGGCGAGCGCCTGCATCTCGGCAGCGGCATCGAGCCGCGGACGCCAGCGGCGGCCGAGCATCGATCGTTCAACCCCGAGCGCGGCACGGTTCACGGGTCATCCTTCCAAGCCTCGGCATGGCGCAGCCTAGCCCAGCCTGGAGCATCGCGGCGCAGCCACGACATCAAAGCTGTTGATACCGGGTTCCAAGGCCCGATCTGTTTCCTATTTGTTCGCCTGCTTCGGCACAAGGCCGGGAATCGTGTATAGGCGCTGCATGAAGCGGGCGAGGAGGCCATGATCGAGGACGACCTGTTCGGCGGACGCGCAGCGGCCGAGCGCGGCAGCGGGACCGACGCGCCGGAACGCGGCCGCAAGCGCCTCGCCCCCGGATCCACACCGGCGAAGGCGACGGCGGCGCGCCCGGCGCCGGCCGAAGAGGACACCTATACGGCGGCGTCCATCGAGGTGCTCGAAGGACTGGAGCCGGTTCGGCGTCGGCCAGGCATGTATATCGGCGGCACGGATGCGGCCGGGCTGCATCACCTCTTTGCCGAGGTGCTCGACAACGCCATGGACGAGGCGGTCGCCGGCCACGCCACCACGATCGAGGTGAGCGTCGAGGCGGACAACTTCATCAGCGTCACCGACAACGGCCGCGGCATCCCGATCGACCCGCATCCCAAATATCCCGGCAAATCCGCTCTCGAAGTGATCATGACCGTCCTGCATGCCGGCGGGAAATTCGATTCGGGCGCCTATCAGACGTCCGGAGGCCTGCATGGGGTCGGCGTGTCGGTCGTCAACGCCCTGTCGGATCGGCTCGAAGTCGAGGTCGCCCGCGGTCAGGTTCTGTACCGGCAGGTCTTCGAGCGCGGCCACCCGCTGGGCGCGCTCGAAACGGTCGGTCGGATCCAGAACCGGCGGGGAACGCGCGTCCGCTTCAGGCCCGATGCGACCATCTTCCCCGAGGGTGCCGTGCTCGATCCGGCCCGGTTGCTGCGGATGGCGCGCTCGAAGGCCTATCTGTTCGGCGGCGTCGAGATCCGGTGGCGGTGCGCGCCCGAGCGGCTGGTCGCCGGGTCGACGGTGCCCGCCGAGGCCTCCTTCCGATTTCCCGGAGGCTTGAAGGACTATCTCGGGCGCGAAATCGAGGGGCGCGCGCTGGTGGCGGACCAGCCCTTCACCGGCAAGCTGACCAAGCCCGGCGGCCATGGCTCGGTGGAATGGGCCGTGGCCTGGCTGGCCGATGACGACGGCACCGTCCGCTCCTACTGCAACACGATCCCGACGCCGAACGGCGGAACGCACGAGGCCGGCCTGCGCAGCGCGCTGCTGCGGGCGATCAAGGACCATGCCGAACGCATCGGGCAGGGCAGGCGCGCCGCCGCCATCACGGCGGACGACGTGATGCAGAGTTGCGTGGCCATGCTGTCGGTGTTCATCCGCGAGCCCGAGTTCCAGGGCCAGAACAAGGAACGGCTGCAGACGCTGGAAGCCTCGCGCATCGTGGATGCCGCGCTGCGGGACGCGTGCGATCACTGGCTGACCGCCGCTCCGTCGCAGGCGCTCAAGCTCCTCGACTGGTGCGTGGAGCGGGCCGAGGACCGGCTCCGCCGCAGGGCCGAGAAGGAGGTCGCGCGGAAGACGCCCATCCGCAAGCTGCGGCTGCCCGGCAAGCTCGCCGATTGCACCAACAACTCGGCGCAGGGTTCGGAGCTGTTCATCGTCGAAGGCGACAGCGCGGGCGGCTCGGCCAAGCAGGCGCGCGACCGGGCCTCCCAGGCCGTCCTGCCGTTGCGCGGCAAGATCCTGAACGTCGCCAGCGCCACCAAGGACAAGCTCGCGGGCAACCAGCAACTGGCCGATCTCGCCCAGGCGCTCGGCTGCGGAACCGGTGCGCACTACAAGGATGGCGAGCTGCGTTACGACAAGGTCATCATCATGACCGATGCCGATGTGGACGGCGCCCACATCGCGTCGTTGCTGATCACCTTCTTCTATCGCCAGATGCCCAAGCTGATCGAGGCCGGCCACCTCTACCTGGCCGTCCCGCCGCTCTTCCGTCTGACGCAGGGGACCAAGTCGGTCTATGCGCGCGACGACCGGCACAAGGAGGAGCTCATGCGCGGCAAAATGGGCGGCAAGGGCAAGATCGAGATCAGCCGGTTCAAGGGCCTGGGCGAGATGCCCATGCGGGATCTCAAGGAGACGACCATGGATCCGGCTAAGCGCTCGCTCCTCAAGGTCATCATCCAATCCGACCACCGCGACGGCACGGCAAGCGCAGTGGAACGGCTGATGGGCAACAAGCCGGAGGCGCGGTTCGCCTTCATTCAGGAACGGGCACCGGCTGCAGGCAACCTGGTCGACATCTAACGTTGTGATCTCCTTGTTGATTCGCCTCGCAGCTGTTGACTTCGGCCGGTTTGTCTATACCTACGAGGCTGAAAGTGCAGAACAGACCCGAGATCTCTGCCATTGTGCGAGCGTCGGGGACAGCCAGTGTCTTGGTTTGTTGATGTTCCCTTTGTCTTCCTCTCACGCATGATGAATTGATGAGTTTTTCTGATCTCGGGTTAAGCGAGAAAGTCCTCAAGGCCATCGAGGCGACGGGTTACACCACGCCGACGCCGATCCAGGCCCAGGCCATCCCGCATGCTCTGGCCGGCCGCGACGTGCTCGGCATTGCGCAGACGGGGACCGGCAAGACGGCCGCCTTTACGCTGCCGATGCTGTCCCGCCTCGAACAGGGCCGCGCCCGCGCCCGCATGCCACGCACGTTGATCCTCGAACCGACCCGCGAGCTCGCCGCGCAGGTGGAGGAGGCTTTCGTCAGGTACGGGGTGAACCACAAGGTGAGCGTCGCCCTGCTGATCGGCGGCGTGTCGTTCGGCGACCAGGAAGCCAAGATCACGCGCGGCGCCGACGTGCTTATCGCGACGCCCGGCCGCCTTCTCGACTTCACGGAACGCGGCAAGCTCCTGCTGACCGGCATCGAGATCCTAGTGATCGACGAAGCCGACCGCATGCTCGACATGGGGTTCATTCCCGACATCGAGCGGATCTGCAAGCTCGTGCCCTTTACCCGGCAGACCCTGTTCTTCTCCGCCACGATGCCGCCCGAGATCACACGCCTGACCGAGACGTTCCTGCACAATCCGGTTCGTGTCGAGGTGGCGCGGGCGTCCTCGACCACCGATACGATCACCCAGCGGCTCGTCGCCTCGGGGCCGGGCGCCGCCAAGCGGGAGACGCTCCGACACCTCTTGCGAACGACGGACGGCTTCAAAAACGCCATCATCTTCTCGAATCGCAAGCGGGATGTTGCGCTGCTCAGCAAGTCCCTCGAGAAGCATGGCTTTTCTGTCGGCGCGCTGCACGGAGACATGGACCAGCGCGCCCGCACGCTGTCGCTCGACGCCTTCCGGAACGGCGACGTCAGCCTGCTCGTCTGCTCGGATGTGGCGGCCCGAGGGCTGGACATCCCGGACGTCAGCCATGTGTTCAACTTCGACGTCCCGACCCATGCGGAGGATTATGTCCACCGCATCGGCCGGACGGGGCGCGCCGGGCGAAGCGGAACGGCCCTGTCGATCGTGACCCGGAGCGACCAGCGCTACATCGACGACATCGAGAAGCTGATCCAGCAGAAGATCGGCTGGGCGGGCGCCACCGTCGAGGACCTTCCGCCCGACGAGGACGCCCCCCGTGAGGACGACCGGCGCCGGCGTTCGAGCAGGAGCGCAGCGCCGGCCGACCCGCGCACGTCGCGTCGCCATACCCCGCCCGAGCGTCGCCGGGAGCCCAGTCCTGTGGCCGAGCCGCAGCCGCCCAAGGCGCCCGCTCCTCGTGCGACCGAGCAGCCCGTGCTTCGCGCCGGGTCGAGCGCGCCGGCCCCGAGCCGCAGCCGTCCGGCTGCCGTTCCTGCGCCCCGTCGCCCGCGCGAGGACGACGACGCTCCCGTGATCGGCCTCGGCGACCACGTGCCCTCGTTCCTGCTGCGCCCCGTCAGGGTGAAGGGCTGACCTTCAGCCCGGCTCGGCGGAGAACTGTGAAAGCCGCCTCACACGGCCGCTGATGCGACCGCCTCGGGATCGGCCGGCGTGATCGCGACGCTCTCGCCGCAGCCGCAGGCCGAGGTCTGATTAGGATTCTCGAAGACAAACTGTGAGGACAGCTTGTCGGTCTTGAAATCCATCCGGGTCCCGAGCAGGAACAGGACCGCCTTAGGATCGATGAGGATGCGCACGCCCTGGTCCTCGACCACCTCGTCGGTCGGCCGCGCGTCTTCGGCGAAATCCATTGTGTAGGACATGCCGGCGCAGCCGCCGTTCTTCACCCCGACACGCAGGCCGTAGAGCGGCCGGCTCGCATTCGCCATGATCTCACGCACACGGCCGGCAGCCGCCTCCGTCAACGAGACGACCTTGAACGCCGATGAACGCATGGAGCACCTCCTCCGACGAGGGCCAAGCCCATCGCCTCGCTTCCAATATAAAGGTTGACGGCCGTTTCGAACAGGGGAGGCTTGGTCGGGGCCGCTCCGTCCGTCGACCCTGCGCGAGCACGGCTGCACACGTCCATTGACCGGACCAGGGATCATGCGAGCACCGAGACCGTTGACGCCCCGCAACCCACGCATCACATGACAGCGTCATGAAAGCTTCAACCGCCAAATTCCGCATCGGGCAGGTCGTGCGCCACCGGAAGTATCCCTTCCGCGGCGTCATCTACGATGTCGATCCGATCTTCGCGAACACGGAGGAATGGTGGCTTGCCATTCCGGAAGACGTGCGGCCCCGCAAGGACCAGCCCTTCTACCATCTCTTCGCCGAGAACACGGAAACCGAATATCTCGCCTATGTCTCGGAGCAGAATCTCGTTCCCGATGCATCGGGCGAGCCGCTGCGTCATCCGCAGGTCGGCGATCTCTTCGTGCGGACCGACGGGGGCGAGTACAAGGTGAAGACGACCGCGCTGAACTGAGTCGTGCAGAATTCGAAGAAAGGGCCGGGATCGAGTCCCGGCCCCTGTGGCTTCTTACTTTGCCGGGGCGGGAGCGGCTGCGCCGGCGGGAGCCGGGGCGGCGCCAGCGGGAGCGGCGCCGTTCTGCTTTTCGAGCATTTGGCGCTGCTGCTGAGCCTTGGCCTCGAGCTGCTTCTGCAGTTCCTGCTGCTGGGCTTCGAGGACCTTGGGATCGATCGGCGCGCCGTCGAAGGCCTTGCCGAACCCGGCCATCGGGATGGTGAAGTTCACCTCGTTATTGACCGAGTTCTTCACCGCGACGTTCATCGTCGTGCCCTTCTTGAAGGTGTCGATGACCGCCGTCTTCACCTTTGCCTCGGCGAAGCAGCCGTTGGGCATGCAGATCTCGAAGGCGCCGTCGGTCTGCGGACCCTTGTCGATCGAGAACCGGAAGCCGGGCTTGAGGAGAAGGCCGACCGGCATCAGCAGGCGAACGACCTTGGTGTCGTCGCCCTTGATGTCATAGATCGCGACGGCGATCGCGGGCGGCTGGTCGGCCGCCGTGCCGAAATCGCGCGTCGTGTAGCAGATTTCCTTCTGGTTGCCCTGGTCCTTGCCGCAGACCTTGGTCCAGTCGGCCTGCGAAGCCGACAGGTCCACCTTGATCGGCCCTTGGGGCTGACCGGGAGCCTGCCCCTGAGCAGGCGGCTGGCCGGCCGGAGCGGCCGCCGGAGCGGGCGCAGCCGGCTTCTTTGCCGCTTGCGCGAAAGCGTCGGTTCCCGCAAACCCGACCCCGGACAGGCTCAGGCAGGTGATCAGGGCGACCGCGCGCGCGCGCGTCGGAGTGAATTGCATAGGCCGTGTCCTTCAGCGGATCAGAATGACTGCGCGTGATCTCTGTGGTGATTGAGGCAAGAGCTTGACGGGGCTTCCCTTAGACTGTTCGAGGCTTGATTGCCAGCCGTCCCGGTCGGCCGGCATTCCCGCCGCGCGGCCCAGGCGCACGCTCCTCTTCGGTCTGGTCATTGCGCTCGGGCTGGTGCCGCTGCAGACATCGGCGGCGACGGGCCTCGCCATGCACGGCGCGCCTGCCCTGCCCGAAGGCTTCCAGCACCTGCCCTATGTCCGGCCGGATGCGCCCAAGGGCGGACGCCTCGCAATGTGCTATCTCGGCACGTTCGACAGTCTCAACCCCTTCAATCTCAAGGCCGGGTCGACGGCCCAGGGGCTCAACGTCAACGTCTACGAGACGTTGATGGCGCGATCCTTCGACGAACCGTTCACGCTCTACGGCCTTATCGCCAAGAGCGTCGACACGGACGCGGCCCGCGACTCGGTGACCTTCCACCTCGATCCCGCGGCCCGCTTCTCGGATGGCACGCCGGTCACCGCCGCCGACGTGCTGTTCACCTTCGACCTGCTGAAGACCAGGGGACGGCCGCAGCAGCGCTCCGCCTTCGGCCTCATCAAAGAGGTCGACAGTCCCGACCCGCAAACCGTGCACTTCGACCTGTCGGGCCTGGGCGACCGTGAGATGCCGCTGACGCTCGGGCTCATGCCGGTGCTGTCCAAGGCGCACACCGACGTCGGCGGCTTCGACGACACCACGCTCGCGCCGCCCGTCGCGACGGGCCCCTATCGGGTGACCGCCGTGGTGCCCGGCCAGCGCCTCACCTTGCAGAAGAACCCCGACTACTGGGGCCGCGATCTGCCGGTGCGCCAGGGCATGTTCAATGTCGAGACGGTCACGATCGACTACTACCGGGACGCCAATGGCCTGTTCGAGGCGTTCAAGGCCGGCCTCTGCGATTACCGGTTGGAGACCGACCCGACGCGGTGGCTAACCGGCTACGACATTCCCGCCGTGCGGGACGGCCGCATCGTCAAGCAGACCGTGCATTCGGGCCTGCCCAAGGGAATGGAAGGGTTTGCCTTCAACACGCGGCACCCGATCTTCGCCGATGCGCGGGTGCGCGAAGCGCTCGGGGACATGTTTGATTTCGAGTGGATCAACGCCACGCTGTTCGGCGGGCTGTTCCAGCGGACGCCGAGCTTCTTCGCCGACAGCGAACTCGCCTCGACGGACCGCGCCGCCGATGAACGCGAACGGGCCCTGCTGGCCCCGTTCCCCGACGCCGTCCGCCCCGACATCCTGGCGGGAAGCTGGCGGCCGATGCGGTCTGACGGCTCCGGCCGCGACCGGGCGCCGGCCCGCGCCGCCTTGGCGCTGCTCAAGCAGGCCGGCTTTGCCATCGAGGGCGGCACCATGGTCGCAACGCGCGATCACCAGCCGCTCGCCTTCGAGATCATGGTCACCGACCGGCGGCAGGAGCGGGTCGCGCTCGCCTATGCCGAGAGTCTCGCCCGGATCGGGGTCGCGGCCAAGGTGCGCACGGTCGACGAAGTGCAGTACCAGCGACGCCGGCAGGCCTTCGACTTCGACATGATGCTGGGCACCTGGACGGCCTCGCCCTCGCCCGGTGCCGAACAGCGCTCGCGCTGGGGCTCCGCCAGCGCCGCGCAGGAGGCGTCCTTCAACCTCGCGGGCGCGCACTCGCCGGCGCTCGACGCCATGATCGGGGCCATGCTCGCGGCCGACAGCAAGGACGACTTCATCGCCGCCGTGCGCGCCTATGACCGGGTCCTGCTCTCGGGCTTCTACATCATTCCCCTGTTCCACTCGGACGACCAGTGGGTCGCCTACAAGTCCAGCCTCGGCCACCCCGATCGCTTTCCCCTGTTCGGCCTCAGCAACACCTCTCCGATCGAGACCTGGTGGCGAAAGGGACCCTGACGCCCCACTTCGACGGTTCCTGCTCCGAGGTTGCCATGACCGTCCAGACCGCACCCGATTTGTCGCCCGTCAGCATCGACGTCGTGTCCGACGTCGTCTGCCCCTGGTGCTATGTCGGGAAGCGGCGGCTCGAAGCCGCGCTGCGCGAGCGGCCCACCGCAGAGGTAACGGTGCGCTGGCATCCCTTCCAGCTCGACCCGACCATTCCGCCGGAGGGCCTGGACCGGCGCGCCTCCATGCTGAAGAAGTTCGGCAGCGCCGCGAAGATCGACGAGATCCATGCCCGGCTGACGGAGGCCGGGCGCGCCGAGGGACTGGCCTTCGCCTTCGATCGCATCACGCGGTCCGTCAACACGCTCGATGCGCATCGGGTGATCCGCTGGGCCGGCGAGGCGGCCGTGCAGGACGCCGTGTCGGAAGCGCTGTTCCGCGCCTATTTCGTCGAGGGACGCAACATCGGCGACCCGGCCGTGCTGGCCGACGTCGCGGGGGCGAACGGGCTCGACCGCACGGACATCGCCGCCAGGCTCGGGACCGACGCGGACACGACCGTCGTGCAGTCCGAGATCGAGGCGGCCATGCGGATCGGCGTGTCCGGTGTGCCCTTCTTCATCTTCGCGCAAAGCTTCGCCGTGTCGGGCGCGCAGAGCGCCGAGATCCTGGCCACGGCCCTCGATCGCGCCCGCGAGCACATCGCCAATCCCGAAGCTGCAGTCCTGTCCGCCTGACGAGCAGGCCTCCGTCCGGCCGCCTCGCTCCCGGGACTGGAAGGATCAGGCCGCCTTCTTCTCGGCGATCCCCACCAGAGCGCGCAGGAGCACCTGCGTGCCTTCCAGCCGCTCGGCGGGCGTGTCGAAGTCGCGCATGAAGGCGACGCGCATGTCCGGGCGGACCTTGGCGCGCGGACCCTCCTTCTGCACGAAGCGGACGAGCCCGGCGGGATCCGCGAAGTGGTTGTCGCGGAAGCCGACCACGATGCCCTTGGGGCCGGCATCGACCCGCTCGACATGCGCGCGGCGGCACAGCGCCTTGACCTGCATCAGGGTCAGCAGTTGCCGCACCTCGTCGGGCTGCGGTCCGAAGCGGTCGATCAGTTCGGCGCCGAAATTAACGATGTCCTCGTCGGTTTCCAGCGACGACAACCGCCGATAGAGGCTCAGGCGGAGCGTGAGATCAGGCACGTAATCCTCAGGAATCGTGACGGGAACGCCGAGCGTGATGGCCGGCGACCAGGCTTCCTCGGCCGCCGCCTCGTCGGTCACGCCCGCCTGCAGGGCCTCGATCGCGTCGCGGAGCATCTGCTGGTAGAGCTCGTAGCCGACCTCCTTGATGTGGCCGGACTGCTCGTCGCCCAGCAGGTTTCCTGCGCCGCGGATGTCGAGGACGTGGCTGGCGAGTTCGAAGCCGGCGCCCAGCGTGTCGAGCGACTGCAGCACCTTCAGCCGCTTCTCGGCCTGCGGCGTCATCGTCTTGTTGGCGGGCGTCGTGAACACGGCATAGGCACGCGTCTTCGAGCGGCCGACGCGGCCTCGCAGCTGGTAGAGGGCGGCGAGGCCGAACAGGTCGGCGCGGTTCACGATCAGCGTGTTGGCCTGCGGGATGTCCAGCCCGGACTCCACGATCGCGGTCGCCAGCAGCACGTCGTACTGCCCCTCGTAGAAGGCCGTCATCTTGGCCTGCAGCTCGGTTGCCGCCATCTGGCCGTGCGCGACCGTGAACTTCACCTCCGGGACGCTCGTGCGCAGGAACGCCGACGCGTCCTCGAGGTCCTCGATGCGCGGGCAGACATAGAAGGACTGCCCGCCCCGGTAGCGTTCGCGCAGCAGCGCCTCGCGCACCATCAGCTCGTCGAACGGCGTGATCGTGGTGCGCACCGCCAGGCGGTCGACCGGCGGCGTCGCGATGATCGAAAGGTCCCGCACGCCGGTCATGGCGAGCTGCAGCGTCCGCGGGATGGGCGTCGCCGACAGCGTGAGCACGTGGACCTCGGCCCGCATGTCCTTGAGCCGCTCCTTGTGGGTCACCCCGAAGTGCTGTTCCTCGTCGATGATGACGAGGCCGAGGTCCTTGAAGGACACCCCCTTGCCGAGCAGCGCGTGGGTGCCGACGACGATGTCGATCGTGCCGTCCGCGACGCCCGCTTTCGTCGTCTTGAGCTCGGCCGCGGTCACCATGCGCGACATCTGCGCGACCTTGACCGGAAGGCCGGCGAAACGCTGCGCGAACGTCTTGTAGTGCTGCCGTGCCAGCAGGGTTGTCGGCACGACGACGGCCACCTGCGTGCCGTTGATCGCGGCGGCAAAGGCGCCGCGCAACGCCACCTCGGTCTTGCCGAAGCCGACATCGCCGCAGATGAGCCGGTCCATGGGATGGCCGGAGCCGAGATCGTCGAGCACCGACTCGATGCTCGCGGCCTGGTCCTCGGTCTCGTCGAAGGGGAAGCGGGCCGCGAACTCGTCGTAAAGGCCGGGCGGGGGCAGCAGCTTGGGCGCCGTCCGCACCGCCCGCTCGGCCGCGATCTTGATGAGGCCGTGCGCGATCTCGCGGATGCGGTTCTTGAGCCGCGCCTTGCGGGTCTGCCACCCTGCCCCGCCGAGGCGGTCGAGCGCGGCCTCGGTGTCCTCGGAGCCGTAGCGGGACAGCAGTTCGAGATTCTCGACCGGCAGGAACAGCTTGTCGTTGGCGGCGTAGTGCAACTCCAGGCAGTCGTGCGGGGCCCCGCCCACCTCGATCGTCCGCAGGCCGACGAAGCGTCCGATGCCATGATCGACATGGACGACGAGATCGCCGGCGGCGAGCGCGGAAACGTCCTGCAGGAAGTCCTGCGCGCGGCGCGCCTTCTTGCGGTTGCGGATCAGCCGGTCGCCGAGGATGTCCTGCTCGCCGATCACGACGAGCTGGCCCGCCTCGAAGCCCTGCTCCAGGCCGAGGACGGCCAGCGCGGTCGTCCCCTTGGCCAGGCTGAGCGCCTGGGCGAGCGAGGACACCGGCTCGACCTTCTTGAGGCCGTGCTCGGCCATGACCGTCCGCAGGCGCTCGCGCGACCCGTCGCTCCAGCCCGCCAGGATCACCGTCCGGCCCGCCCCCTGCTGGGCGTTGATGTGTGCGGCCGCCGCCTCGAAGACGTTGGCGCTCTCGTCGGCCCGCTCGGGCGCGAAGCTGCGCCCCGCCCGGCCGCCGCAATCGATCGCATCCGCCTCGGGCGCGTCGAAGGAGGTGGCGCGCAGAACGGGGAGCTTGGCCAGCCGGGCCGCCCACTCCTCAGCCGTCTGGTACAGCGCGTCGGCCGGGAGCGGCTTGTAGATCACCGCCATCGGCTTGTGCTGTGCGGCGTCGCGGGCGTCGTGGTGGTCGAGGATGAGCTTGAAGCGCTCGTCGGCGACGTTGTCGACGAGCGGGTCGAGCAGCACGGGGCAGTCGTCGGCGTAGTCGAACAGGGTATCCATGCCGCCGTAGAACAGGGGGAGCCAGTGCTCCATCCCCTGGTGGCGACGGCCCTCGCTGATCGCGTCGTAGAGGGCATCGCCCCGCGTCTGCGCGCCGAAGGCGGTGACATAGGCCTGCCGGAAGCGGCGCATCGTGTCGGTGGTGATCTGCACCTCGCTCATCGGCACGAGATCGAGCGCGCGCATCTGTCCCGTGGAACGCTGGGTCTCGGGATCGAAGGAGCGGATCGATTCGAGCGTATGGCCGAAGAAATCGAGGCGCACGGGCTGTGGCATGCCGGGAGCAAAGAGGTCCACGATGCCGCCGCGCACCGCATATTCGCCGGTGTCGTGCACGGTGCCCGAGCGCAGGAAGCCGTTCGTCTCCAGCCAGGCCACAAGCTCGTCCGTCGCCACCGCATTGCCGGGCGCCGCCGAGAAGCTCTCCTTGGCGACCACGCTGCGGGGCGGCACGCGCTGGGTGATCGCGCTGACCGTGGTCGACAGGATGCGCGGTCGGTCGGCCGAGGACTTGGACCGTGCGAGCCGCGACAGCACCGTCATGCGGCGCGCCTCGATCGTCGCCTGCGGCGAGACCCGGTCATAGGGCTGACAGTCCCAGGCGGGGAAATCGAGGATCTCGATGTCCGGCGCGGCGAAGGCGAGCGCGTCGCGGAAAGCCTGCGCGCGCTGGCCTTCGCGGGCGATATGGGTGAGCACGACCGGCCGCTCGGGTGCCGACCGCGACAGGGCGCGCACGAGGTCGGCCGTCACGAAGGCGTCGAAGCCGTCGGGCACGTGCGAGAGCACGTGGCGGCCCGGCCGCTCCAACGCCTTGGTCAGGCGCACGAGGTCGACCAGGGCCGCCGGTTCGCTCTGTCGCCCGCGCGGCGCGAGGCGTGCAGCATTAGCCATGAATGGGACCTGCGGAGGTATGGAAGGCGCGGATCTGCCGGAGGAGGGCGGTGTCGTAGTTGGCCGGCGTCGGCTTGGCTCCCGTGATCCAGGCGAAGACCTCCGGATCCGGCGCCTCCATCAGGGCCTCGAACACCTCGATCTCGTTAACCGGCAGGGTCGCGGCATGAGCGTCCGCGAACCGGCCCATGACGATATCCATCTCGCGCGTGCCCCGGTGCCACGCCCGAAACACAAGCCTGCGGCGCCGCACGCCCTCATCGGCGTCGGCGGGAGAAACACCCGGCATTCCATGACCCTCGACCCGGGCGCGCATTGAGCGCCCCCGAGGAGCGCTATATAGCGATCGGACCGCGCCTTGCCAGCGGCCCCCTTCACCGTCCCCATGCGACCGTCCGACCTCAATCCCCTGTTCACGGCCGCCTCAACCTTGAAGGGCGTCGGTCCGAAGACCGTCCCGCTGCTGGATCGGCTCGTCGGCCGGCCGGACCGGCCGGCGCGCGTGGTCGATCTGCTCCTGCACCTGCCGACCGGCCTGATCGACCGCCGGGCCCGGCCGAAGATCGCCGAGGCGCCCCGCGACACCGTGGTGGTCCTCGCCGGCCGGGTCGCCAGCCACCTGCCGCCCGGGTCCACACGCGGCAGGGCCCGCTTTCAGGTGTTGATCGAGGACGATACGGGCGATGTGACGCTGGTGTTCTTCCTCAACAATTTCTCATGGGTCGAAAAGGCGCTGCCGGTCGGCGCCACGCGCTGGGTGTCCGGCAAGCTGGAAGTCTATGACGGACACCTCCAGATGGTGCACCCCGACCGCATCATGACGGAGGAGGACCTTGCCGCCATGCCGGCGGTCGAACCCGTCTATGGGCTGACCGAAGGGCTCTTCCCCCGCATCCTGGCCAAGGCGATCGAGGCCGCGGTGGAGCGGCTTCCGCCCCTGCCTGAGTGGCTGGAGCCGAGCCGCGCCATCCTGTTGGGCTGGCCCAGCTTCGGCGACGCCCTGCGCGCCCTGCATGCGCCCGACGGGCCCGGCGCGCTCGCGCCGCTGGCGCCCGCGCGACAGCGCATCGCCTATGACGAGTTGCTGGCGAGCCAGGTCGCGCTCGGCCTCGTGCGCCATCGCATCCGGGACGACAACGGGCGGGCCAGCCCTGGCACGGGAACGATCGCCGGCCGCATCGAAGCCGCCCTGCCCTTCCGGCTCACCGGCGGCCAGCGGCAGGCCCTGGGCGAAATCCGGGCCGACATGGCCGCGCCCAAGCGCATGCTGCGCCTGCTGCAGGGCGATGTCGGCTCAGGCAAGACCGTCGTGGCCCTGCTCGCGATGGCGAGCGCCGTCGAGGCGGGCCACCAGGCGGCGCTGATGGTTCCCACCGAGATCCTGGCCCGGCAGCATGCCGAGCGCCTTCGGCCGCTCTGCGCGGCCGCCGGGCTCCGCATCGGGGTGCTGACCGGACGCGACAAGCCGGCCGAGCGCAGCCGCACCCTCCAGGCCCTGGCCGACGGCTCGATCGACGTGGTCGTCGGTACGCACGCGCTGTTTCAGGAGGCCGTGTCCTTCCGCGACCTCGGCCTCATCGTCGTCGACGAGCAGCATCGCTTCGGCGTCGCGCAGCGCCTCGCTCTGACGGAGAAGGGGCGGGCCTCCGACATGCTGCTGATGACCGCGACACCGATCCCGCGCACGCTGGTCATGACCGTGTTCGGCGACATGGACCTGTCCTCGATCCGGGAGAAACCGGCCGGCCGCAAGCCCATCCTGACCATCGGCAAGCCCATCGAGCGGCTCGAGGAGATCGTGAGCGCCCTGTCGCGTTCGCTGGCGGAGGGCGCGCGGGTCTACTGGGTCTGCCCGCTCGTCGGCGAGAGCGAGATCGTCGACCTCGTGGCGGCGGAGGCGCGCTTCGCCGCCCTGCGCGAAGCCTTCGGCGACGCGGTGGCCCTGGTGCACGGCCAGATGAAGCCTGCGGAACGCGACGCCGCCGTCGAGGCCTTCGCGCGGGGGCAGGCGCGCATTCTCGTCGCGACGACCGTGATCGAGGTCGGCATCGACGTCCCCGAGGCCACGATCATGGTCATCGAACATGCCGAGCGGTTCGGCCTTGCGCAGCTCCATCAGTTGCGGGGCCGCGTCGGACGGGGCGCGGCGCGATCGAGTTGCATCCTGCTCTACAAGGGACCGCTCGGCGAAACGGCAGGCGCGCGGATCAACACCATGCGCGAGACCGAGGACGGCTTCCGGATCGCCGAGGAGGATCTTCGGCTGCGGGGCGAGGGCGAGCTCATCGGCACGCGACAGTCGGGGCTGCCGACGTTCCGGGTGGCCGACCTCGACCATCACGGGACCCTTCTCGCCGAGGCGCGGGAG
>CAXTVD010000057.1:0-16459 GCA_964247575.1 uncultured Lichenihabitans sp. | reverse complement strand
GTTTCAGGCTGGGGAGCTGCAGTCACAGTTCGAGCAGGCCGGCGTCGCTCTCAAGCAGCCGGCGCGGGCTTGAACCGCCCTGCCAGGCCGTAAACGGCGCTTTCGGAACGCGAGCCTCTTAGGCTCGCGTTTTGCATTCGGAACTCGGGCAAGGCGCGGGCCGCGAGCGTCGGTTGTTCGTTGCATCCAGGGTTGCTAAGGAGCGCGCGGCAGCGAGGCTCTCCCGTCTTCGCCCGGAGCAGACCATGGCAGGCACGATCAAGATCCTGGCGGGAAACTCGAACGGGCCCCTGACCGAAGCCATCGCCAGCTATCTCGAAGTGCCGCTGACGCGCTGCCAGGTCCGGCGTTTCGCCGACATGGAAATCTTCGTCGAGATCCAGGAGAACGTGCGCGGGGAGGACACTTTCATCATCCAGTCGACGTCCTACCCGACGAACGACCACCTGATGGAACTGCTGATCATGACGGACGCGCTGCGGCGCGCCTCCGCCCGCCGTATCACCGCCGTCCTGCCCTATTTCGGCTATGCCCGACAGGATCGGAAGGCGGGTCCCCGAACACCCATCTCGGCCAAGCTCGTGGCCAATCTCATCACCCGTTCGGGGTGCGACCGCGTCCTGACGGTCGATCTGCATGCCGGGCAGATCCAGGGCTTCTTCGACATTCCCACCGACAACCTGTTCGCCGCGCCCGTGATGGTGCGCGACATCAAGGAGCGGCTTCCGGCGGACAACCTGATGGTCGTCTCCCCCGATGTCGGCGGGGTCGTCCGGGCCCGCGCCTTGGCCAAGCGCATCGACGCGCCGCTCGCCATCGTCGACAAGCGCCGCGAGCGGGCGGGCGAATCGGAGGTGATGAACATCATCGGCGACGTCAGCGGCAAATGCTGCATCCTGCTCGATGACATCGTCGACTCCGGCGGTACGCTCTGCAACGCGGCGGATGCCCTGCTGGAGCAGGGCGCAAGCGCGGTCCATGCCTATTGCACGCACGGCGTCCTGTCGGGCGGGGCCGTGGCGCGCATCTCCGGCTCGCGCCTGAAGGAACTCGTCATCACCGACTCGATCCGCCCGACCGAAGCGGTGCGGGTGGCTCGCAACGTCCGCGTCATGTCCATCGCGCCCCTGATCGGGGAGGCGATCGGACGCATCGCTCAGGAAGCCAGCGTATCCAGCCTGTTCGAAGACCGGTAGCGGTCCGGTCGCCGAGGGCGCAGCCGGCTCAGAGCTTGATCTGCAGCTTCACGTCGGCAGGCCGCCCCTCGGCGGCGCGCTCGAAGGCCGCGACGCTGTCCTCGAAGGCGAAGGTCTCGGTGATGAGCGGCTTGAGATCGACCTTGCCCGAACTGATCATCGCCAGCGCCCTGTCGAAGACGTTGGCATAGCGGAACACGGTCTCGATCCGCAGTTCCTTCGCGGCCAGCACCGAAACGTCCAGGCTGACGGGATCGACGGGCATGCCGACCAGGACGAGACAGCCGCCGGGCCGCGCGAGGCCTGCAATGCCGTCATAGGCTCGCGCATTGCCGCTGGCCTCGAAGATGACGTCGGCACCCCAGTCGCCACTGACGCTGGCGACCACATCGGCCAGCGACCGTTCACGGATATTGACGGGTGTGACGCCGGCGTAGCGGCCTGCGATGGCGAGCTTTGCCGGCTGCACGTCGGAGATGATGACCTGACTGCAGCCGCCGGCCAGCGCGGCCAGCGCGATCATGATGCCGATCGGCCCGGCGCCTGTGACCACCGCGAGGTCTCCGGGCGCGATGCGGGCCTTGACTGCGGCCTGCAACCCGACCGCGAAGGGCTCGACCATCGCGCCTTCGGCGAAGGACACGTTGTCGGGCATCTTGTAGGTGAACGCGGCGGGATGGACGACGTAGGGGCTCAGGCAGCCATGCACCGGCGGCGTCGCCCAGAAGGCGACGCTCGGGTCGACGTTGTAGAGGCCGAGCTTGGAGGCGCGGGACTCGAGATCGGGAATGCCCGGCTCGACACAGACCCGGTCGCCGACCACGAAGGACCCCGCGTCCGGTCCGACCTCCACGACGGTGCCGGCCCCTTCATGACCCAGCACCATCGGCTCCTTGACCACGAACGGACCGATCCTGCCGTGGGTGTAGTAGTGCACGTCGCTGCCGCAGATCCCGACGGTGTCCATCTTGATCTTGAGGTCCTTGGCCCCGATCACCAGCGGCAGGTCGATCTCGCGGAGGCTGAGTTCACGCACGCGCTCAAGGACCAGAGCCTTCATGCCATCCTCCGCGCTTTTGGTTGCCGGCCGTCCGGCCCGCTTATTCCGGTCAGTCTACCCGTCGGACGACACGCCGCAACGCCGCGAGGTCAGTTGACAGCCAAGCGAACCGCCCGTTCGAGGTCGGCGAAGAGAAACGGCTTCTTTAGCGTGAACGTGCCCTGGTAGTCGTCGTTCAGTCCCTTGGCCCCGTACCCCGTCGCAAAGAAGAAGGGAATGCCGCGACTTCTGAGGATGTCGGCGATCGGGAAAGACTGCTTTCCGTCCAGGTTGATGTCGAGGATTGCGACGTCCGCCTCGATGGTGGAGGCAAGCTTCAGACCCGGTTCCAATCGCATGGATGTCCCGGCGATCTCGAAGCCGAGATCCTCGAGCATCTCCTCGATCAGCATTGCGATGGTCATCTCGTCTTCGACGACAAACACCCGGCGCTTCGGATCACTCACAATTTCAGCCCGCGCGCCGTAGACGGGAACGGCGCGTTGATGGAACACACCACCCCGTCGACATTGAATTCAATCCGCACTGTTCCCTGGAGTTCCGAGGCGAGGCCCCGTTCGATCAATTTGCTGCCAAAACCGCGGCGCTGTGGCGCGACGACCGCGGGTCCGTCCACTTCCGTCCATGTGAACCGGAGAAGCCAATTGTCCGTGGCCGGTGCGTCGACCCCGTCCCAGCGGATGAGGACCCGCCCGCCGGCGTTGGACAGCGCGCCGTACTTGACCGCGTTGGTGGCCAGTTCATGCAGAGCGAGGGAGAAGGCGAGAGCGGCTTTGGGCGAGAGCAGGAGGCTGCCGCCTTCCACCTGGAACCGCTTGCTCTCCGGGATGGAATGCGACCGGACCGTGAGGTCGACGACATGCTGGAGATCGGCGCCCTCCCAGTTGGCGGCGGTGAGCACGTCGTGCGCGCGCGCCAGCGCGACGAGGCGCTCGGTGAAGGCCGTGCGCGCAGCCTCCATGTTTTGCGTGTTCCGAAAGGTCTGCGCCGCCAGGCCCTGAACCATGGCCAGCGAGTTCTTCACCCGATGGTTCAGCTCGTTGACCATCAGCCGGAGATGGCGTTCAGCCTCCTTGTCCTTCGAGATGTCGTGCACGACGCCCAGCAGGCCGACCCCCTTGCCCTCGCGGAACGTCGCGCGGCCCTGCACCTCCAACCAGCGGGTCGCGGGATTTTCCAGGCCGACCGTGCGGAATTGCACCTGATACCTGCCGCTCCCCCCAGGATCGAGCGCCGCCCCGAGCGCGCGCCGCACGGTTCCGCGATCCTCCGGATGGATGGCCGCGAGCCCGGCCTCCACGGTGGCGAGGCTGTCCGGCGGCACGCCGAAGAGCTCGCGGACCCGGTCGTCCCAGCGCAGCGTGCGGCTCGCGATCTCGAAGTCCCAGACGCCGAGGCCGCCGGCCTGGGCGGCGAGGGCGAGACGCTCCTGGCTCTCCGTCAGCCGCCGCTCGCCCGCTAGACGGGCCGTGATGTCGACGAAGGTGCAGATCGCTCCCTCGAGCTGCCCGTTCCGGACGAGAGGAGCGGTGCGGTATTCCACGGCGAAGGCCGTGCCATCGCGCCGAAAGAAGACTTCGTCATCGACGACCAGCGAGACGCCGTCGCGCGCGGCGTGGCAGATCGGACAGCTCTCGCGGGGATAGGGCGTGCCGTCCCGGCGGCTGTGGTGGATCACCTCGTGCAGGCTCGTCCCGATCACCTCGTCGGAGCTGTCGTAGCCGAGCAGGCGCAGCATGGCGCGGTTGCATGCGGTGGCGATGCCGCTCTGGTCCACGACGTAGAACCCCTCCGACATCGTGTCGAGGAGCAGTCGGGCGTAACCGTGATCCTCGCTCCCGTCCGGGGCCGCGGAGAAGGTCCCCTCGCTCGGGTCCTCGTCGCTGCGGGCGCCCGTGTCCGGATCGAGACCAGCCGATCGCACGAGGGCCCGCAACCGCTGGACCTCAACGGCCAGAACCGTGGCCTGGTCTGTTGGTGAGGGCTGTAAAGGGATGCTCGAACGCTCCTTCGAAATCACCTTTGATCCTACCGCCTCGCTGTCCGCCGCTTCGATCCTGCCGGGATGGAAGGCGCCGGATCCGATCTTCGGGGGCGCCAGCCTCAAGCCACTCCGATCGCACGAGAAGCAAGAGGCTTCGCCGAGCCGTCCGTGGGATCGGGTGAAGCCGCCTCTTCGCCGCCGCTCAGCCCGGCCAGCGCCTCGCCTTCGGCCGGTGTGAGAAGGGCGAGCGTCGCCTCCCGCGCCGCGCCGGGATCCCGGTCGCGAATGGCCCGGTAGATCGCGCCATGCTCTTTCAGGATGTTGGGGTTGGGGCCGCGACTGCGCCGCTGGACGTTGAAGGTCGCCGTGAGATAGGCCTCGATCGCCGGCGCGAAGGTCGCCAGGAACTCGTTGCAGGAGTGGATGAGGATCGCACGGTGGAAGGCCAGATCCGCCTGGATCGACTCGCTCGATCCCGCATCGGCCTCGCTCATGGCCATCAGGGCCCTCTCGATCGCCGCGATGCCGTCCCCGGAGGCCCGCATGGCTGCCAAGGCGGCGGCCTCGGGCTCGATCATCCGTCGCAGCTCGAAGAGGTCCCGGATGAAGGTCGGGCTCGGAGCCTCGCCGGTCTCCCAGCTCATGACATCGTCGTCGAGCCGGTTCCAGGACGTCTTGGGGCGGACGACGGTGCCACGGCGCGGCGCCATCTCGAGCAGCCCCTTGCCGGCCAGCAGCTTGATGGCTTCGCGCAGGGCGGGGCGCGACACCTGGTATTCGCGGGCCAGCAGATCCGCATTGGGAAGAACCGCGCCGGGCGCGAGCGCACCCCCCACGATCCGCCGCCCGAGCGCCCCCGCGGTCAGCGCATGGCGGGGTCGCCGCCTTGCCGACACTTTCACGCTGCTGCCGCGCCTGGAGTCCACGCTGCCTCCGTCAAGATCTCTCCGGTCTAGAGGAGATCGGACCGGATTGGAACCGTCCCGACAAGCGAGGCCCGGAACAAGCATTTCGACGGAAGCGTTCTCACCCTGCAGCAGGAGAGAGGGTGGATCATGCTTGTGAACAGATCGAGGCTTCTCACGGCGGTGGTGCTGGGCTCGACGCTTGCCGCCTCGTCCGGCGAGACCTTCGCCAAGAACCGCTATACGCACACGACCAGCGGCTACCGCCACTACGGCTCGCGCCATCGCGGCATCGGCGCGGGCGGATTGGTCGCCGGGGCGGCACTCGGCATCCTGGGCGCGGCGACCGCCGGCATCGCGGCCGACCGCTACTACAACGGCTACCCCGCCTACAGCTACGGGCCGGGCTATGGCGGCGCGTACGGCTACGACTACCACCCCGGCTACGGCTATTACGGTCCCTACTGAGCGACCGCCAGCGCCGGACCGGGCGCGAGCAGGGGAATGACGTCCACCGCGACGTCGATCTTCTGCTCGCGGGTGCCCTGCAGGATGCCGCCGAGGGGAGCGACTTCCCCGTAGTCGCGACCCCAGCCGATGACGACATGATCGTCGTTCTCCAGGATGCTGTTGGTCGGGTCGAATCCCAACCAGCCGTCCTCCGGGCCGCACCAGAGCGCCACCCAGGCGTGGCTGGCGTCGCTGCCCTCCAGTCGCGCCTGCCCGAACAGCGGCACGGTCCTGATGTAGCCGCTGACATAGGCGGCGGGAAGCCCGAGCCCCCGCAGACCCGCGATCATGATGTGGGCATAGTCCTGGCAGACGCCGTGCCGCGCCTCGAAGGCTTCGATGAGGGGGGTCGACACGCGTGTCGCGTCGGGGTCGTAGCGGAACTCGCGCCGGATGCGCTGGATGAGATCCCGTGCGCCGGCAATGATCGGGCGGTTCGCCGGAAAGCTGGCCCGCACGAAACCGGTCACCGACGGCCAGAAGGGCGTCAGGGCACTCGGGAACAGGAAGTGGGCCGGCGACCGCGGGGCCAGGGATTGGGCCTGGTAGGCCGCCTCGCGCACCGTCTCCCAGGCGTCTCCCTCGTGCGACGCGTCGACCCGGCGCCGGTCGACCTCGACCCGCGAGCGCGCCTCGATCCGCAGGGTGCTGTGCGGTACGTCCAGTTGCGCGAGGGCGACGGTCTCGCCGAAGAAGGAGGCGTGCTCCGTCAGGCTCGACGGCGCGGGCTCGATGGCGAGCGAGCGCCACAGGACGGTCTGCCCGAGGCCGGTGCTCGGGAGCATGCGCAAGGTGCACTGCGCGAAGGTGACGGGTGACCCGTAGGTGTAGGTGGTCACGTGGCGGACGTCGTAGATCACGCGAGCCCCGTGAACTTGTCCGCTCGCGAGGTCAGCGCGCCCTGGAGGAAGTAGCGTTGCGCCGTCGCCTGACTGAGCCTGACGATCCCGCGGTCGATGGCGACGAGCCGGTCGAGGTCGAGTTCGGAGGCGTCGCTGGCGCTGATCTCGGCGGAGAGCAGCCTTACCACGCGCAGCGGCTCCTCCTCGAGGCCGTCCTTGTGCAAGGCGGGCAAGGTCGCGAGATGCTCGACGATCCGGTCGACCTGGAAGGCGATGGAGCGCGGATTGTAGGGGTCGAGCACGACCATGTCCCGCACGGGTGCGAGCGCCAGCCCCACGAGGTAACGCGACCGGTAGGTGATCTGGGAGTCGATCAGGTCGAGCAGGACGTCGAGATACTCGGCCGATCCGGCGCCGGCCGCGAAGGTCTGGGCGAAGCGGCATGTGTTCAGGCCGCGCTCGATGCGGCGGCCGATCTCCAGGAAGCGCCAGCCGGCGACGCGGTTCACATTCTCCTGCGCAAGCCCCGAGACCGCCGCGATCGTGTTCAGGGCCTCGATGGCCTGGCTCAGGGCCTCCGCCTCGCTCAAGGCGCCATGTCCGCCCTGTTCCAGCTGCTTGACGAGCGTTCCGATCAGCCGCATCGAGTCGCCCGAGAGGCGCTCCTGGATCACCGAAGCGGTGCGCTGCGCTTCGCGGGCCAGCGCATAGGCGGACCCGAACCGCCGCCCATCGTGCAGGGCCGTGTTCAGCGCCACCATCGGCCGGCGCTTCTCCTCCTCCGGGGCAGCCCCCCAATGGATAAGGAGCTGCAGAAGATGGCCGGCCGCCTCGGAGGGTCCCGTGAGGCCGTCGGCTGCGACGTGCTCGGTCAGGCGACCGGCCATGCAGCGCACCAGACGAAGGGTGGCCTCCGTCCGTTCGAGGTAGCGCCCCAGCCAGAACAGGTTGTCCGCCGCGCGGCTCGGCAGGTTGCCGAGCAGGCGCCGGATGCGCACCTTGTCCCGCGTCGGCAGCAGGCTCATCGCGCCGACGGGCTTTTCCGCCAGGATGCAGACATCGGCCGAGCGGACCCCCTCGGCCATGGAGATCGCCCGGACATCGGGCTTGTTGGCGACCCGGCAGAAGCCGCCGGGCATGACGGTCCATCCCTCGCTGGTCGGCGCCGCGAAGACGCGCAGCACAAAAGGTCGCGGCACCAGGCGGCCATGCTCCCAGACCGGCGTGGTCGAGAGCCGGACCACCTCCTGCCCGACATAGTCGATGCCGCGCGCGGCGATCCCGTCGCGGATCGCCTGCTTCCGCTCGGGCGCCAGGGTCGAGCCGATCAGGGGCTGGGGACCGAGCGAGCCCGACCGCGCGTCGTTGAAGGCGTCCGCGATCGCGAGCCCCTCCAGCCGATCCAGCACCTCCTGGCGCTGCTTGGCCTGGCCGCACCACCAGGTCGCGATGTTGGGGAGCTTGAGCGGCTCGCCCAGCAGGTGCCGCGCCAGCTTGGGCAGGAAGCTCATGAGCGCGCGGGATTCCATGACCCCCGCGCCCAGCGCATTGCCCACCACCACCTGGCCCGATCGCACCGCCTCCACGAAGCCCGGCACGCCGATGCGGGACGAGCCATCCAGTTCGAGCGGATCGGTCGAGGCCGCATCGATGCGTCGCCAGATCACGTCGGCACGCTTCAGCCCGGCGATGGTGCGCACATGGATCTGGCCCGCGCGCATCGTGAGGTCGCCGCCCTCGACGAGCAGGAAACCGAGATAGCGCGCGAGATAGGCCTGCTCGAAATAGGTCTCGCTGAGGGGACCGGGCGTGAGCAGGCAGATGCGGGGATCCGCGCGCTCCGCCTGGCTCGCGAGGCCCGAGCGGAACTGCTGGAAGAAGGAGGCCAGCCGCTCGAGGTTCACCTCGGCATAGAGGTCCGAGAAGCCCCGCGACATCGCCAGCCGGTTCTCGAGCGCGTAGCCGGCCCCGGAGGGCGCCTGCGTCCGGTCGCCGAGCACCCACCAGCGGCCATCCGGCCCGCGTCCGATATCGACCGCATAGAGGTTGAGGAAGCGTCCGCCCGCCGGCCTGACGCCCTGCAGCGCAGGCAGGAAATCCCCGCTTCCCGCCACGGCCGCCGCCGGCAGGTGGCCGCCCTCGATGAGCGCGTTGGGCCCATAGATGTCGGCGAGCACCGCTTCGATCAGGCCGGCGCGCTGGGCGACGCCGGCCGCGATCTGCGTCCACTCCGCCTCGTTGATGAGAAGCGGCACGTGGCTGAGCGGCCAGGGCCGGACGTCGGTGTCGCCGTAGGCGCGGTACGAGACCCCGGTATCGCGCATGTGGCGGTTCGCAAGGTCGAAGCGCCGGTCGAGGTCGCTTGCGCCATAGCTGGTGAAGCCCTGGAGGAACGGCAGCCAGTGCGGTCGCGGCCGACCCTGCGGGTCGATGAACTCGTCCGGGATCCCGGCCAGGGGCTCGTAGGCCTCGATCAGATCGTCGAGCCTGTGGTCTCCCGCCTTGCCCTTGGTTCGACCGGAGACGCTCATGACTGCGCTATAGGCCGGCGGGCCGGCGCATGTCGAGCGTGAGCGGGAACTCGCCCGTGCGCTCTTCGGGCGGGACGGCGATGGGGCCGCCGGTATGGCCGAAGCCCTGGAAGCGGGCGAGCCGGCGCGCCTCGGCCTCGAGCGCATTGACGGGGAAGGTGTCGTAGCTGCGGCCCCCGGGGTGGGCGGCGTGGTAGACGCAGCCGCCCATCGACCGCCCGGTCCAGGTGTCGACGAGGTCGAAGGTCAGCGGCGCGTTGACCGGCGCGAGCGGCTGCATGCTCCGGAACGGCTGCCACGCCTTGAAGCGCACGCCGCCGATCGCGCCGCCGGCGATGGCGGTCAGGGGCACCCGGCGCCCGTTGCAGGTCACGACGTGACGCCCGAGGGTCAGTCCGGTCACCTTGACCTGCGCCCGCTCGACGGAGCTGTCGACATAGCGGGCCATCCCGCCGGCCATGCCCTCTTCGCCGAGCACGTGCCAGGGCTCCAGCGCCTGCCGCAGTTCGAGGGCGATGCCCTCGTATTCGACGGTGCCGTAATGCGGGAAGCGGAACTCGCGCTGGGCATCGAACCAGGCGGGATCGAAGGCGTAGCCGGCGCCCTTCAGCTCGCCGAGCACCTCGAGAAAATCCGCCCAGAGGAAATGCGGCAGCATGAAGCGGTCATGCAGGGTCGTGCCCCAGCGCACCAGCGTCCCCGCGCGCGGCTCGCGCCACATCCAGGCGATCAGCGCCCGCAGCAGCAGCTGCTGGGCGAGACTCATGCGGGCATCCGGCGGCATCTCGAAGGCGCGAAACTCGACGAGGCCCAGCCGGCCCGTCGGGCCGTCGGGCGAATACATCTTGTCGATGCAGATCTCGGCGCGATGCGTGTTGCCGGTGACGTCGACGAGCAAGTTGCGGAACAGGCGGTCCACGGTCCAGAGCGGCACCTCCGGTTCGCCCGGCAGCGGCACGGAGGAGAGCGCGATCTCCAGCTCATAGAGCCCGTCATGGCGGGCCTCGTCGATGCGCGGCGCCTGGCTGGTCGGGCCGATATACTGCCCGGAGAACAGGTAGGAGAGCGAGGGGTGGCGCTGCCAGAAGATCAGCAGGCTGCGCAGCAGATCGGGCCGGCGCAGGAACGGCGAGTCGGCCGGCGTGCTGCCGCCCACGACGACGTGGTTGCCCCCGCCCGTGCCGGCATGCCGGCCGTCGATCACGAACTTGTCGGCGCCGAGCCGGGTCTGGCGCGCGTCCTCGTAGAGGCCGCGCGTGGTGTCGACCGCCTCGCGCCACGTCCCGGCGGGGTGGACGTTGACCTCGATCACGCCAGGATCGGGCGTCACCTTGATGACCTCGATCCGGGGGTCGTAGGGCGGCGGGTAGCCCTCGATGCGCAGCGTGAGCCCGAGCCCGGAGGCCGTCTCCTCGATCGCGGCGATCAAGGCGAGGAACTCCTCGATCCGCCTGAAGGGGGGGAGAAACAGGCAGAGCAGGCCGTTGCGCGGCTCGGCTGCGAGGGCGGTGCGGACCGGCGTGTCCTCCGTTCGCCTGGCGCCCTTCGCCGCGACGGTCGCGCCCTTGGGCAAGGCGTCGCGCGGCTCCAGCGGATCCCTCTCGACGATATGCGGGACGTCCTTGGCGTCGAGGCGGAGCAGGCCGTCGAGCGGCAGGCGGAACCCGGCCGGCGAGTCGCCCGGCACCAGGAACAGGTGCTCGCGGCGGGTGGTCCAGCGCTCGCTGACCCAGGCGCCATCGTCCTCGCCCTCGTAAGCGAGCGGCAGCACGTAGCCGGCCGGCTCGCGCAGGCCGCGGCTGAACACGCGGGCGATGCGTGCCCGCGACTCGGGGCTGTCGAGCTTGGAGTCGAGCCCGTCGAGGTTCTCGGGAAGCGCTTCCCCCTTCATGATCCAGACGGCCGGATCCTCGAAAGCGGGCTGGACGCACGAAGCGGGAAGGCCGAGCCGTTCGGCCAGCCCGTGCAGGATCGCGTCGGCATCGGCGATCGTCGCTTTGCGCCCGCCGGCTTCGGTGGCGATCAGGCTCTGGTCATGCCAGACCGGTGCGCCGTCCTTGCGCCAGTAGAGGCCGAAGGCCCAGCGCGGCAGGCTCTCTCCGGGATACCATTTGCCCTGGCCGTGATGCAGCAGGCCGCCCGGCGCGAAGCGCGCCTGCAGCTTGCGGATGAGCTGGTCGGCGATGCCCTGCTTGGTGGGTCCGACCGCGTCGCCGTTCCATTCGGGCGCTTCGAAATCGTCCACCGAGACGAAGGTCGGCTCACCGCCCATGGTGAGGCGCACGTCGTCTCGCTTGAGATCGGCATCGACCTGCTCGCCCAGTCTGTCGAGCGCGTCCCAGGCCTCGTCCGAGAAGGGCAGGGTGATGCGCGGCGCCTCCTGCACGCGGCTGACCTGCATCACGTGGTTGAAGGTCATCTCGCAGGGGTCGAGCAGGCCGCTGATCGGTGCGGCGCTTGAAAAGTGCGGCGTTGCCGCGAGCGGTATGTGGCCTTCGCCGCAGAGCAGGCCCGAGGTGGCGTCGAGCCCGATCCAGCCTGCGCCGGGCAGGAAGACCTCGGCCCAGGCATGCAGGTCGGTGAAGTCGACGCGGGTGCCGAGCGGCCCCTCGGCCGGATCGACGTCCGCCTTCATCTGGATCAGGTAGCCCGACACGAAGCGGGCGCCGAAGCCGAGGTGCCGCAGGATCTGCACGAGGAGCCACGCCGAGTCGCGGCACGAGCCGGAGGCCTTCCGCAGCGTCTCGTCCGGCGTCTGCACGCCTGGTTCCAGGCGGATGAGATAGCCGACGGCGCGCTGCACCCGGCTGTTGAGCTCGACAAGGAAGTCGACCGTCCTGCCCATGGATTTAGGCAGGTCGTCGATGAAGCGCTGCACGGCGGGGCCAACCGGTTCGGGCCGCATATAGGCGGCAAGGTCGGCCTTCGCGTCCTCGTCATAGGCGAAGGGGTACTTCTGGGCGGCGTCATCGACGAAGAAGTCGAAGGGATTGATGACGGACAGGTCGGCGGTCAGGTCCACCGTGATGCGGAAATGATCCGTCCGCTCGGGAAAGACGAGCCGGGCGAGCCAGTTGCCGCTTGGATCCTGCTGCCAGTTGATGAAATGGTTCGCCGGCTCGATGGTCAGCGCGTAGCTGAGGATCGTCGTGCGGCAGTGCGGCGCCGGCCTCAACCGGATCGTCTGGGGCCCGAGCGAGACCAGGCGATCATAGGTGTAGTCGGTGAGGTGATGGATGGCGGCGCGGATCGACATTCAGAACAACCTGCAAGTCTTGGGCCTCGCCGCGGCGGGGGAGGCCATTGCATCATAGCCCGGGAAAGCGGTGCCCCGTCACCTCATCTTCAGCCGCGCGCGGCGCTGCCCAGCCTCGAGACCGCTCACGGCGAACCGTCTTCCTCACCGACAGTGATGACCGGCGTGAAGCTCCGGGACGTGCCGGGCGGAGGCGCGGGGAAGGGCGCGGCGCGGCGCACCAGTTCGAGCGCGAAGGCATCGGTCTCGGCCGATCCGCTCGATTGCATCAAGGCCTCTTTCTCGATGGCTCCGTTCTCGGCAAGCGTGATCAGGACGGCGACCTGTCCCTTCAGGCGGCGGCGGCGCGCCTCGTCCTCGACGGCGGCCGTCGCCCGCCCGAGCGCGCCATAGACGACGCCCTTGTACTCCTGGCTGCTGGAGGTGCCCTGCGACGACAGCATGGCCCGGAACGTGGAGGGCATGCCCAGGCTGGACAGGGGCAAGGCGGCGGCGAGGTGCGCGCCGGCGTCCTTGGCGGGCTGTTCGGTCGCTTCGCTCGGCTTGTCCGGGCTGGGGTGGTCGGGTTCGTGGGAGGGGGCGGCGACGGCGGTCTCGCCGTCCTCGGCCGTGAGGACGTCGGGTGCGGGCGGCGGTGGAACCGGGTCGGTCGTCGTCGGTGCCTTGAGGTCCTCCGAGGCATTCGCCTTCTGGTTGCGATCGCTCTGGGTTGCCGACGCCTTCGGCTCGGGCGGGGGCTCGGCGAGGCCGGGCCTTAAGGCCTGCGAGGCGGCGGGCGAGGGCGCCGCCGGTTCCGGCGAGCCCGTATCGGCCGGAGGCGGCGCCGGCAAGTCCAGCGCCGCCTTCAGCGGGTCGGGCTTGGGCTGGGGCGGGGTGGGCGGCGCGGGCGCCGGGGCGCTTGCCGCCTGAGGAGCGGGCTGCTCGGCTTTCGGCGCCGGGGGCGGATCGGCTTTCGGCGCGTCACCCTCGCCCGGGACATGGGACACCACCTCCACAGGGATTCCCTCGGGTGCGCTGAGGTCGCGGACCATGCTGTGCCAGAGGATCACGAAGGCCAGCGCGGCGGCGCTATGGAAGGTGAGCGTAAAGGCGACGCCCGGCGCCTTGCGTCGCCACCGCTCCAATCGCGTCGAGAGGTCGGCCGGCACGAAACGCTCGGTCTCGCCGGACAGGCGCGGCGCCGCGGCGTGGCCCTTCCCCTCGACGGGTGCGGCCCTGGTGGCATGCAAAGCAGGGGTCGGCATCGACAGACAGATAAGACCGACGGCCCGGAATGGAAACGGCGGGGAAGCGGCCTCCCCGACGCTCGTCGGCTGCGTTACATTGCACCCGCGACGGCCACCTCACGGCCGGACGACAACACAAGGACCGAGATGAGCGACCCGCGAACCCTCGCCATCGACATCGGCGGCACCGGACTGAAGGCTTCCGTGCTCGACCAGAACGGCACCATGATGCACGACAAGGCGTGGCGTCCCACCCCCGTCGCCGCTTCGCCCGGGGACATGATCCAGGAGCTCCGGGCGCTCGCCGTTGAACTGCCGGACTTCGATCGCATCTCGATCGGCTTCCCCGGCGCCGTCCGGCGGGGCAAGGTGCTCACGGCTCCCCACTTCTCCGATCCGCACTGGCACATGTTCGACCTCGCCCGTGCGGTGGCCGACGCGTTCGGCAAGCCGGCGCGGCTGGGCAACGACGCCGATATCCAGGGGCTCGGCGTCGTGACCGGCGAGGGCGTGGAGTGCGTTCTCACGCTGGGAACCGGCGCCGGGACCGCCCTGTTCGAAGACGGGCTGCTGGCGCCCCACATGGAACTCGCCCATCACCCCGTGCACGGCAAGCACGACTACAACGGCTATATCGGACGCGATGCGCTGGCCAAGGTCGGGCTTAAGCGCTGGAACAAGCGGGTGCGCCGGGTGATCGACACGCTCTTCGCCCTGTTCCATTACGACATGCTGTTCATCGGTGGCGGAAACGGCAGCAAGCTGCACGGGAAGCTGCACGGCCCGGTCAAGATCGTCTCCAACGAGGCCGGCATCACCGGCGGCATCAAGCTGTGGGACGGGCGCAACGGGGCGGATGCCGCCCGCTGGTCGAGCGCGGAGCCCTGACCAGCGGAACCCCGAGCGAAGCACCTCGTCCGGCCGCGAGCGGCCGCCCGCTCGCCCGCTTACGCCGGGGCCGCGTCACCCGCCGCGGCGCGGTCGGTGAACCAGTGGACGGCGGCGTCGGTCCTTAGGCGGCCCGCCGGAACGTCGGTCGCCCCCCCGCGCACATGGGCCAGCATCGCCTTCTTATCGGCCCCGACGACGAGGAAGGCGATGGAGCGGCTGCTCTCGAGCGGCGGATAGGTCAGGCTGATACGGGCCTCCGGCCGCCCCTGCGACACGTCGGCCACCCATCGGCGACGCTCCTCCAGGACAGGCTGGCCGGGGATGAGGGAGGCGGTGTGCCCATCCGGGCCGAGCCCGAGGAAGTTGACGTCGAAGAGGGGCCGAGCCGGATCGAGGGTGTCGGCGCCGTAAAAAGCCTTCAGGGTTTGCTCGTAGGCGGTCGCGGTGACCTCGGCGCTGGCGACCTCGGTGACCATGCGGTGGACCGCGCCGGCCGGGATCGGCACGTGCGACAGCAGGGCCTCCGAAGCCATCGTGTAGTTGCTGTCCTTGTCCCCCGCCGGCACGAACCGTTCGTCGCCGAAGAACCAGACGGTGCGATCCCAGGGAAATTCGTCCCGGAACGGCGCCTGGGCAAGGCGCTGGTAGAGCGCCTTCGGGGTCGAGCCCCCGGCGAGGCAGATGCTGAAGGTCCCCTGCTTGGCCAGCGCCAGGCCGAGCAGCCAGAGCGCGACGCCCTCGGCAACGGCGGGCGGGTTGTCGAAGACCGTGAGGTGACCGGCGCCGATCCCGTGCTCGCTCATGACGTCACCTTCTCATTGCGCGATCAGCCGCTTGCAGGCTGGGGCGAGGCGGCGGCGCGAAGCTGCCGGATCGCTTCGGCATAGTCCCGTGCGCCAAAGATCGCCGACCCCGCCACCAGGGTGTCGGCGCCGGCCTCCACCGCCGACCGAATAGTCCGGGCGTTGATGCCGCCGTCGATCTCGATGTGGGGATTGAGACCGCGCGCCGCAGCCATCGCCCGCACGGCCCGGATCTTGGGCAGGATCTCGGGGAGGAACTGCTGGCCCCCGAAACCAGGATTGACCGTCATGACAAGCACGATGTCGCAGAGGTGCAGCACGTAGTCGAGAACCCCTGGCGGGGTTGCCGGGTTCAGCGCCACGCCCGCCTTCTTGCCACTCTCCTTGATCCGCGCCAGCAGGCGGTGCAGGTGGATGGTCGAGGAGGGCTCGGCCTGGACGATCACGTGGTCGGCCCCGGCCTTGATGAAATCGTCGAGCATCAACTCCGGTTCGACGATCATCAGGTGCACGTTGAGCGGCTTGTCGGTCGCGCGTCGCACGGCCTCCACGACGACCGGTCCCAGGGTGATGTTGGGCACGAAACGCCCGTCCATCACGTCGACGTGGATCCAGTCCGCTCCCGCCGCGCAGACCTCCTGCACCTCCTGGCCGACGCGGCCGAAGTCGGCTGACAGGATCGAGGGGGCGATCAGGACCGGCGTCACCGCGAAGCCGCCCGTCAACCCGCCCGGTGGAGCAGGAAACGCTCCACGGCCTTGGCGAAGCCCTCGTCGTCGTAGGAGGCCGTGGTCGCGCTCGTGTTCTTCTTCACCGCGTCGCTCGCATTGCCCATGGCGATGCTGAAGCCGCTCACCCGGAACATGAGCTCGTCATTCGGCATGTCGCCGATCGTGGCGATGGCGGTCTTCGGAATGCCGAAGCGCTTGGACAGGGTGTCGACGACGGCGCCCTTGTTGGCCTGCGGATGGGTGACGTCGAGGTAATAGGGTTGCGACCGCGCGGCCGACACATGCGTGCCGAAGGCCTGCTGGGCGTCCTTCTCGGCCTTGGCCACGAGATCGAGGTCGTCGCTCACCCCCACGATCTTGACGACCTTGGCGAAGTGCTCGTCCGTGAAATCCTCCACCACCTTGGCCTCGAACTTGACGGTCCAGGTCTCCCGCTCGACATGCGGCGCCTTGGGATCGCAGATCAGCCAGTCGTCCGGCGTATAGAGCCAGGCGTCCATCTTGTGGTCGCGGATCAGCTTAAC
>CAXTVD010000056.1:1706-16518 GCA_964247575.1 uncultured Lichenihabitans sp. | reverse complement strand
AAGCTCGCCCGAGTCGGCCATGCTCGGCCGAGCACGATCGTGGCGGCGCCGGAGCTTGCCCTGCCCGCCGCCAGCGTGGAGATTTTGCGACTGACCGGACTGGACCGGATGCTGGCTGCTCCGGCACGGCTGCTTTCGCACGGTCAGAAGCAGGCGCTGGAACTCGCCATGGTGGTCGCGCTCGAGCCGCGCCTCATCCTGCTCGACGAGCCGACCGCCGGGCTCACCAAGACCGAGCGGGGCACGATCGGCACCATCCTGCGGACGCTCACGGCGGAAGCGGGTTTCGCGGCGATCCTGGTGGAGCACGACCTCGACTTCGTTCGGCAGATTTCCTCCCGCATCGTGGTGCTGCACCAGGGCCGGCTCGTCCTCGACGGCACCGTCGAGGAGGTGGTGAACTCCGAGACCGTGAAGACGATCTACTCCGGGGGCGGGCATGTCTGAGGCTGCACCCGACAGCCTCGCCCTGCGCAACGTGTCGAGCGGGTACGGCGCGGTATCGATCCTCCGGTCAGTCTCGCTCTCCGTCAGGCCCGGCGAGATCGTCGCTCTGCTCGGCAAGAACGGCATGGGCAAGACGACACTCCTGAAGACCATTCTCGGCTTCGTGCCGGCCCGCGGCGGCACCGTGTCCGTCGGCGGCATGAATGCGGGGGCGATGACGCCCGCGCGCCTGATCGCCTGGGGGCTCGGCTACGTTCCGCAGGAACAGCCGCTGTTCCAGGACCTCTCCATCCTCGACAACCTCCGGCTCGCCGTCCGGTCCGACGGGCAGCTCGGCCCGGCGCTCGATCACGTCTTCGGCTATTTCCCTTTCCTGAAGGACCGCCTCAAGCAGCGGGCCGGCACCCTCTCGGGGGGCGAGCAGAAGATGCTGATCCTTGCCCGCGCCCTGATGCTGCGGCCGCGTCTTCTCCTGATCGACGAGATCTCGGAGGGATTGCAGCCCTCCGTCGTCGATCGGATCGCGACCGCGCTGCGCCAGGAGCGCGAGCGGGACGGCACCGCAATGCTGGTCGTGGAACAGAACCTCGATTTCGCACTCCGGGTGGCCGACCGCTGGGCGGTGTTGAAGCTGGGGGAGATCGACGACGAGGGCGCCTGCGGGCCCGAGGCGCGCAGTCGGGTTCTCGACCATCTAAGCCTCTGAGGCTGGGGACCTGCAGGTCACAGTCGGTGGACGACAATAGAAACCTCCGGATGCTGTTCCCCAGAGTCTATCGCTGAGCGGAGGCGATCCGGACGGGTGGAAACGACTCCGCGACAACGCCCCCCGCCGCGAGCAGGGCTGCGTCCCCGCCGGCCGGGCCGACGAGCTGCAGGCCCAGCGGCAGGCCCGACGGCCCGAAGCCGATCGGGACCGTCAGGGCTGATGCCCCCACCAGGCTCCAGGGCGCACAGAACCGCGGATCGCCGGTGAAGCCCAGCCCTTCGGGCGCCTCGCCCGCGGCGGGAATGGTGAGTACCGCGTCGAACTCCGCGGCGAGTGTCGCAAAGGCGGCCCGCAGGTCGCTCTGCCGCGCCAGCGCGGCTTGGTAGTCACCCTCCCCGATCCTGCGACCCTGGTCGACCAAAGCCCTGATCGCCGGGCCGATCGCCTCGCCGTGCCGGTCGACCAGGGCTCCAAAATGCCGGGCGGCCTCGAACCCGACCAGGACCTCGATCAGGTCGGGCACCTCGTCGAAGGCCGGCGGCAGCACGAGCGGCTCGACCGTGTGACCCTGCGCGGCGATGGCCCGCCACGCCGCCTCCGTGACCTGCCGCTGGGCAGGCTGGATCGTGTCGTCTGTCATCGCAAGCGCCGCGAAGCGGAAGGGCGGCCGGGGGGCGACCGGGCCGATCGCGGGGACGAGATGGCCAAGCGCCGCGACCACGTCGGCCACCGATCGTGCGAACAGGCCGACATGGTCGAGCGCGTCGCATAGCGGGTGGACGCCCTCCCGCGACAGGGTGCCAAAACTCGGCTTGAAACCGACGATGCCACAGAAGGCCGCCGGACGGATCACCGAGCCCATGGTCTGGGTGCCGAGCGCGAGTGGCACGATGCCGGCCGCTACCGCCGCAGCCGAACCGCTCGACGAACCGCCCGGCGTGTGACGGAGGGCCCAGGGGTTGCGCGTGGGTCCCGGCTGCCGGTAGGCGAACTCCGTCGTCACGGTCTTGCCGAGCACGCTCGCCCCGAGCGCGCGCAGGCGCGCCACAACCGCCGCATCGGCCGCGGGTCGGTGCCCGCGATAAATCCGCGTTCCGTAGGCCGTCGGCAGGTCGGCCGTGTCGATCAGGTCCTTGACCCCGATGGCGACGCCCGCCAGCGGCCCGGTCCCGGCCGTCGGCGCGACGTCGGGCAGAAAGGCGAAAGCCTGGAGGTCCTCCTCGAGGGACCGCGCCCGCGACCATTGCCGGTCGATCGCCCCCTGTGCGTCGCCTTCGCCCGCTGCGATCAGGGCGATCGTGCCAAGGAGCCCGGGGATCTCGTGCTCGTCGCGCCCGGCCTGCGCGCTCGTCATGGCCCGCCCCCGCCTGCCCGGCCCGCATTCGCGCGCGACCGGGCCCGGACAGTCCGGCTCCCCTGACGAGAACAGGGGCCGCCCGGTCCTCCCTTCATGCTCCTGGAGCGTCTCATCAGCCGATCCTCTGTCCGGCGGCGCCGTCAGAAAGTGACGACCACTTTGCCGACCTGCTCGTTGCTCTCGAGATACTTGTAGGCCTCGACGACCTCAGCGAAGGGAAAGGTGCGCGCGATCTCCGGCTTGAACGACCCGTCGACGAGATGATCGTAGATATAGGCCTTCATGACTTCCCATTCGGGTGTGTCCCGCAGCTCGTTGAACGTGTAGCCGAACATCCCGATCCGCCGACCGAAGGCCGCCATGGGAAACGGCGTCGGCTGGCCCGACAGCATGCCGTACATGAAGATGGTTCCACCAGCGGCCGTGGCCTGCGCGAGCGCATTGACACCCTCTCCGCCGATCGGATCGAAGGTGATGCGCGCGCCCTTGCCGCCGGTGATCTCGTGAACGCGCGCCACCAGGTCTTCGTCATCCGTGACGACGACGTGGTCCGCGCCGAGGGCGGTGAGGCGATCCTTCTTGGCTGACGTGCGCGTGGTGGCGATGGAGACGCCACCTTGGGCCTTGACGATCTGGATCGCAGCCAAGCCGACCGAGGAGCTGGCGGCCGTGATGATGACAACGTCGCCGGAGGACATCTTGCCGAAGGACACCAGGGCGCCATAGGCGGTGCAGTACTGCATCCACACCGCGGCGCCCTCCACCGCGGAGAACGAAGGCGGCACCGGGGCGAGGACGCTCGCCGGGACGACGGCCTTCTCGGCGAGGGAGGGATAGTTGTTCATGGAGTAGCCCGGGATCGTCCCGAAGCGCTGGCCGACCAGTGACGGGTCAACGCCCGCGCCGACGGCTGAGACGGTGCCGACGGCCTCGTAGCCCAAGCCGGACGGCAGCTTGGGCTGCTCCATATACGCCCCGTGATAGTACATGCTCTCGGCACGGTTGAGGCCGACGGCCTCGACGGTGAGCGACACTTCCCCCGTACCGGGCTGACGTTCGGCGACATTCTCGATGCGAAGGACGTCCGGACCACCGAACTGATTAAAGCGCACTGCTTTCGGCATGGTCTTCATTTCCATTGACGGAGAGGAGGCTGAGCATAGCATCTTGTCACCTAACGGCCGGGTCAATCCCTCGACGCACCGTGCTGCGCGTTCACCCCCTGCAGCATCCGGCACCGTGGCTGTCGGGATGGAGATTGGCGTCTGCCCTGGGAGGTCGAAGCGGCCAGCGGCGTTGGGGTGAGCATCGGATGCGGGGAAAGGGCAGAGCATGAAACCGTTCGAGGTGACCTGGACCGCGACGCAGTTTGCGCCCGTGCGCGACGCGATCCGGCGCTACCGCTTTCCCCCGCAGCCCGACGGCGCGGGCTGGTCGAGTGGCTGCGACCCCACTTTCCTTCGCGAGCTTTGCGCGGCCTGGGAGCGCTTCGACGCGGAGGCCGCCGCGGCCGAGCTCAACCGGTTCCCGCAGGTGATCGCCCGCTTCGACGGGCTCGACATCCATGCCGTGCATGTCGTGGGGGAGGCGCAGGGTCGCCGGCCCCTGCTGCTGGTCCACGGCTGGCCCGGCTCGACCTACGAGTTCTGGCGGGTGATCGAGCCGCTGGCCTATCCGTCGCGCCACGGCGGGCGGGCGGAGGACGCCTTCGACCTCGTGATCCCCTCGCTGCCGGGCTATGGCTTCTCCGGCAAGCCGACCAAGCCCATAGGCGCGCGAACGGCCGCGGCCCTGTTCCAGCGCCTGATGGCGGAGCTCGGCTACACCGCCTATCGCGCACAGGGCGGCGACTGGGGCGCGGGGGTGATCGCCTGGGCGGCGCTCGATTATCCCGACAGCGTGCAGGCGATCCACCTCAACTACCTCCTGGTGCAGCCCGATGCCGCGCCCGAAACGGCGGAGGAGCGGCGCTGGAAGACGGCGTTCGAGGCGACGCAGAAGCAGCTCGGGGCCTATGCACAGCTGCAGGGCACCAAGCCCCAATCGCTCGCTTATGCGATGGTCGACAACCCCGTGGCTCAGGCCGCCTGGCTCGTGGAGCGCTTTCACGACTGGGCCGATCTCCGCCACCGGTCCTTCACAGACGTCTTCTCGATGCCTCAGCTTCTCACCGACGTGATGATCTACGTGATGAACGAGGCCTTCGTGACCGCCACCTGGTTCTATGCCGGGGCCCAGGCGGAGCAGGTCCGGACCATGCCGGCGGGCCGCCGCGTTACGGTCCCCACCGCCTTCACCGCCTATCCCGACCCCCGCGCCCCCGCGCCGCCGCGCTCCTGGCTGGAGCGCGGCTACGATCTCAACCGCTGGCGCGAGCAGCCCCGTGGCGGACATTTCGCAGCGATGGAAGTGCCGGACCTGTTTGTCGAGGATCTGCGGGACTGGGGGCGAGGGTAGAAGAACGGACCGTTCATGCCGGTACACTGGCGTTAGCGCGGACGGGGGACCCGGGCTACGTCTACGTAGCCGGCTTCGCGCCGCTCGATCGCCGCGACAAGGTCTGGATCGCCTTCAAGGCCAAGACCCCCGGCGTGGTGGAGAAGGCGCGCTTCGGAGCCTTCAACGACACGACCGCTAGCACGGTGGCCGATCAGGCAAAGCCCGCGATGCGTGCCAACCCAAGCATCAAGGTCGTGTTTGCTCCGTATGACGAGTTCGCCCGTGGCGTGAAGCTCGCACTAAATGAGCTCAAGCTCGGCGGTGCCGTGAAGATCTAGTCGGCAGACATCTCCTCCTCCGACATCGGCGAGATTACGGCACCGGGTAGCCCCTGGGTGGCGACGGTGGCCACCAACCCCGCCGTGGTGGGCGCCGTGTCGATCCGCGCCGCGGCCTTGATCGTGGCGGGTCAGGACCCGGGCCACAGCATCGTCGTCAAACCGACGCTGCTGACGCAGCCGACCTTGCGGGAGCGTCGCGGGGACACGCGGCCGGTTTGAGGGGGGCGTGGGGGCCGTGGTTCCGCTCCGAACGTGGGCTTCAAAGGCCTGAACGTCCGTGATCACAAAGTTGGCGTGAGCTTCTGCCGGAGAGCATCGAGAAGCCATGCGCCGGCTTTGCCGAGCGGCTTGTTCCGGACGTGCGCGGCGTAGATCAGCAAGCTCGCGCTCGGCATGATCGTTTCGTCCGGGATGCCGAGTTCCACGAGGCGGCCGTCCGCGAGCATCGGCATGATGATGTGCCGGGGCATCTTGCACCACCCGAACCCGGCCAGCAGGAAATCGAGCCGCCGGGTGAGATCGACGAAGCGCCAGAGCCTTGAGCCGACGACGCCGTAGCTTGCCTCCTGATCGTCGCGCGGATTGGACAGGATCAGCTGGATGTGCGCTTCGAGGTCGGCCCGATCCAGCAAACGCCCTGCGCGCGCCAGCGGATGATCGGGCGCGGCGACCGGGACCAGTTCCAGGTCCATGAGCGGATAGGCGGTCAGGTCGCGTGGCACGGCAGGCAGGAGCAGGCAGACGCCGAGCGACGCCGTACCCTCCCGCAGGCGCCGTTCCGCGCCACCGACGCCTTCCGTCCAGAAGCTCACCGGCAGATCGGGGAAGGTCGCGCGAAAATCCCGCAGGCTGGCGATCAGGGGTGCGGTCGGCACCAGCGGATCGATGGCCACGGTCAGCTCGGCTTCCAGCCCCGCCCGGGCGCCGGCGGCGACCGCCTCGAACCGGGTGACACTGGTCAGCACCAGCCGTGCCTGTTCGAGCAAGCTGCGCCCGATTGGGGTGAACTGGGGCTTGTGCCCGCTGCGGTCGAAGACCTGCACCCCGTGGATGTCCTCCACGGTCTGGATCGTCTGGCTGATCGCCGACTGGACGCGGCCGAGCTTGCGGCCGGCGGCCGAGAAGCTGCCGGTATCCGCTACGGCAACCAGCACGCGGAGCTGGTCGAGGGTCAGCGCCCCGATCATTCATCACCTCAACCGATGGAGAGGATCACATTTTCATCACTCATATCGGGGTCAGTGACGAGCTATCCGTCAAGGACGACGTGGTCGTGCGTCTTCCCTGAAACAGGCCCCTCTGCCCGGACTGGTCGCCTTCCACGGCCATGCGCTCGGCGAGCCGGTTTCCGGGTTGCGCTTCGGCCGAGCCCCTCAACGATTGACCCCCAAGGACACGACCCATGAGCAATCTCCTCGTCATCGAAACCAGCCCGCGCGGCGACTATTCCATCTCGCGCCAAATGACCCAGCGTTTCGTCAGCACGTGGCGGGCGGCCCATCAGGGCGGCGAGATCGTTTTTCGTGACCTGATGGAAACCGACCTTCATTTCGTGAACGCCCCGTGGCTGCAGGCCTACTTCACGCCGCCAGAGCAGCACTCCACGGAGATGAAGGACGTTCTACGCCTTTCCGACGAACTCGTGGCCGAAATCCTGGCGGCAGACCACATCGCCATCGCGACGCCCGTCTACAACTACAACGTCCCGGCGGCCCTGAAGGCGTGGATCGATCACATCGTGCGCAAGGGGATGACCCTCGGACTCGATGGTAAGGGGCTCGTCACCGGCAAGCGGGCGACCGTGCTGCTCGCGTCAGGCGGCATTTACACGGAAGGTTCGCCGATCCGTGATCGCGACATCGCGACCCAATATCTGCGCCTCATCCTGAACGTCATCGGCATCACGGACGTGACCGTGGTCGCGGGCGGGGGCGCCAAGGCCGTGGATCTGCGGGAGCAGACCATGGATGGGTTTCTCGACCAGCTGCAACCCCGTATCGAAGAGGCTGCAGCCGCTTGACCAGCTGATCACGGTCGCGGCGCGGTCTGCAGCTCGTCACGCAGGCCACAGCGTCTTCGGTGCCGTCCTCAGTCCGTTCAGCAGGACGCAGCGGACCACAGGCCGCCGAACGCCGCGGCCGCGCCGGACCACAGGACGAGGGGGGAGTAGGTGGCCGCAACGAGCACCGCGTGTCGGGTGCCGCAGAGCGAGGTGGCCAATCGGCAGAGGCTGGAATCGGCCACGAGGCAGCGGCCGGCCTCTGCGACGGACAGGTAGTCGTTGCTGACGCTCGGCCAGTAGGTGAGACCCCACCATACCAGGGCCGAACCCGTCGCCGCGCCACCGAGGGCGAGCAGGACGGCGGGCAGGTGACGCGCGGCGTTCACGCTTCGACCGGCCCGAGCGCCTTCAGCACCGCGCCGCGCAGCGCAATGAGATCAGGGTCGTCGCGCCGGCGCGGGTAGGGCTTGTCGACCGCGATCTCGGCCCGGATGCGGGCCGGACGGTCGCTGAACACGATCACCCGGGTGGCCAGCAGCAGCGCCTCCTCGATGTCGTGGGTGACGAGCAGCACCGTGAAGCCGAACCGCATCCAGAGGTCGGCCAACTCGTCCTGCAGCACCATCCGGGTCAGCGAGTCGAGCTTGCCGAGCGGTTCATCGAGCAGCAGCATGGCGGGCTCGTTGACGAGCGCCCGGGCCAGCGCCGCGCGCTGCGCCATGCCGCCCGAGAGCTGGTGCGGATAGGCGTCCGCGAAATCCTGCAACCGCACCCGGGCCAGCGCCGCATCGACCTTGCCGGACTGCCCGCGCAGCTGGCCGCGTGCCTCAAGCCCGGTGGCGACGTTCTTCCACACCGACCGCCAGGGGAACAGCGTCGCGTCCTGGAACATCAGGGTGCGCGAGTGATGCGGCTTGCGCACCGGTTCGCCGCCGGCCTGCACGGCGCCGGAGGCCGGGCGGTCGAGGCCGGCCGCGAGCCGCAGCAGGGTCGATTTCCCGCAGCCCGAAGGGCCGATCAGCGCGGTGAAGGAGCCGGCGGGGCAGCGCAGCGTCACGTCGCTCAGCACCGGCAGCGTGCCGTCGCGCAGCGGATAGGCGTGGTCGATGTTGTACATGTCGAGCGACACGGCGCCGGTCGAGGCCGGAGGCGCGGCGGGCGATCGGGAGAAGACCGACATCACAGGAAGCCCTTTTGCCATTGCATGAGATGGTCGCGGCCGGCGAACAGCAGCCGCACGATGCCGGAGCACAGCAGCGCCATGACGAGGAGGGCCGCATAGACGTTGGCATAGGCCGAGTAGGACGTCTGGAACTGGATGTACCAGCCGAGCCCGTATTTGGCGCCGAGCATCTCGGCCACCACCATCACGGCGAACGACGTGTAGAGGCCCATGAACAGGCCCACGAAGGTATGCGGTAGTGCGGCCGGCATGGCGATCCGGCTGACGAGGTACCAGGGGCCGGCGCCGAGCACGCGGCTGACGTCGTAATAGGCGCGGTTGACCGAGCCCACTCCCGAGGCCGTGAGGATCGCCACCGGAATTCCGGCCGCCAGCGCCACGATGAAGATGCTGGCCCCGAAGGTGGTCGGGAAGAAGAAGAACGTGCAGGGGATCCAGGCGGTGGCCGGCACCGGGCCGATCAGCTTGAGGACCGGCATGCCCCAATAGCTCACGCTTTTCGACCAGCCGAGCGCGACGCCGAGGACGTAGCCGACCACGACGCCCGAGCCGAAGCCGAGCGCCCAGAGCCGCAGCGTGTAGGCGATGCAGGTGAGCAGGCGCGACCAGTCGACCACATAGACGTTGAGCAGCCCCTGCGGCGGCGAGAAGAAGGGCTTCGGCAGCCAGCCGAGCTTGGCCGTGGTCAGCTCCCAGAGCGCGAACCAGACCCCCAGCGCCACGAACCACGGGCCGTAGTGGACCAGCACGCGGCCGCCGCGCCCCAGCCGGTGCACGGCCGGCGAGAGCGCGGCCAGCAGCACCGCGCCGCAGCCGACGAGTGCCGCGAACAGCGGCGTGCTGCCCCATTTGACAACGTCAGGCAGCGCCACCGTGACCACGGCGGCGACCGCCCAGGTCACGGCCGCGACGAGCCCCGTGGTCCAGACGGTGCTTTGGCCGCGCGCCAAGGCGCGCGCGTTCGTCGTGCGGATGACGTCCGTCATGATCGGTTCTCCGCGCGCCCGCGCCGTCAGGCCAGGATGTCGATCGTGACGTGGCGGGCGAGTTCCGCCGCGTCCGTCGAGGGATCGATGACCTTGGTCAGCTTCAGGTCCTCGATCGACACCTGGATCTGGTCGGTCAGCGCCTTGCCGACCGGATGGTTGTGCAGCACGAGACCGGCGATGACGTTGTGCAGATCCTCGACCGGCATGCCGGGCTTGAGATTGTCGAAATACCATTGCGCCACCTCTTCCGGGTGGGCAGCCGTGTAGTCGTGGATCTCGAGGTTGGCGGTGGCGATGCGGCGCACTGCGTCCTTGTTGGCCTCCAGGAACGGCCCGTTGGCGCCCAGCACGCAGCAGACCCGGTCCTTGTAGACCCCCGTCTGGGTATCGGCGATCGTGGTGAGATCGTAGGTCTTCTGCAGCGCATAGCCCCACGGGTCCATGTGCGCGGCGAGGTCCGCCTGGCCGCGCTTGACCGCCTCGCCGACGAGATCGAACGGCACATAGACCCATTCGACATCCTGCTCCGGGTCGAGCCCCGCCTTGGCGAGGGTGACCGAGAAGGCGACCTTGGGCGGCGCACCCGCTTCCCAGGTGGCGATGCGCTTGCCCTTGATCTGCGACAGGTCCGTGATGCCCGAGGCCTTCGACGCCATCAGGCGCTGGCAGCCGCCGTGCGAGCCGACGAAGAGCTTCACGTCGAAGCCCTGCTCGAGCGGCTTCAGCCAATCGAGCACGAGGCCGGCGCCGACATCGGCCTTGTTGGTGGCGAGTGCCTGGATCAGCGTCTGGCCGCTGGCGCCCTGGTAGAACAGCTCAACGTCGACGTTCTGCCGCGTGTAGAATCCCTTGGCGACCCCGAAGGCGAGGGGGGAGTGGCAGGCCGCCACCTCGGTCCAGGCGAGCCGCACCTTGGTGGCCGGACCCGCGATGGCGGGCGAGAAGAGCTTTGGGCCGAGGGCGGCACCGAGCGAGGCGGCCGCCCCAGTCGCCCCGGCGAGCTTGAGAAGGCTGCGACGCGTGACGGGTGGCGAGGGGGACTGGGTCATGGGGGGTCCTGCTGAGGTGAGGGTCGAGGCCGAGATTGATGATGTCCTTCCCCGAAGCGAAGGCGCGATCGATGGGGCGCGTAGGGAGGAGACCACGCCGCACCGCCTCCGCTTCGGGGAAGAAGCTCAGGCCGCCTTGCGGGCCGGCTGTCGTTCGACGAAGGCCCCGGCGGCTTCGAGCGCCTGCCAGAGGTCTCCGATGATGTCGTCCGGGTGCTCGAGGCCGACCGAGAGGCGGACGTAGCCGGGCGTGACGCCCGTCTTGAGCTGCTCCTCGGGCGTGAGCTGGCTATGGGTGGTCGAGGCCGGATGGATGGCGAGCGAGCGGGCGTCGCCGATATTGGCGACGTGGTGGAAGAGCTTCAGCGCGTCGATGAAGGCGCGCCCGGCCTCGATGCCGCCGGCGAGCTCGAAGCCCACGAGGCCGCCATAGCCGCCCTTCAGCACCGCATCGGCGCGGCGGCGCGCCTCGCCCGTCTGCAGGCCGGGGAAGATCACGCTGCTGACGTCTGGGTGGTTGGAGAGGAAATCCGCGACCTTGGCGGCGTTCTCGTTGTGTTGGCGCAGCCGCAGCGGCAGCGTCTCCAGCCCCTGCAGAAATAGGAAGGCGTTGAAGGGCGCCACCGCCGCGCCGATGTCGCGCAACAGCTTCACCCGCGCCCGCAGCAGATACGCGATGGGGCCGAGAGGCTTGGCGGCCTCGAGCCAGATGGCGCCGTTGTAGGCGGCGTCCGGCTGGCTCAGCAGCGGAAAGCGCGCCGCATGCTGCTCCCAGGGAAAATTGCCGCCATCCACGATGACGCCGCCGATCGAGGTGCCGTGCCCGCCAATATATTTCGTGGTGGAATAGACCACGATCGCGGCCCCGTGTTCGAGTGGCCGGGCGATCAGCGGCGAGGCCGTATTGTCGACGATGAGCGGTACGCCGAGCTCGCGGCCGATGTCGGCCACCTCGCGGATCGGGAACACCTGCAGCTTCGGGTTCGGCAGCGTCTCGGCATAATAGGCGCGCGTGCGGTCGTCGGTGGCGCGCCGGAACGCCTCGGGGTCGGCCGGATCGACGAAACGCGCCTCGATGCCGAACTGCTTCAGCGTGTGGGCGAACAAGGCCCAGGTGCCGCCGTAGAGGTCGGTCGAGCTCACGATATTATCGCCGGCTTCGGCCAGGGTCAGTACCGCGAAGGCCGAGGCGGCCTGGCCCGACGCCAGCAGGAGAGCGGCCGCGCCGCCCTCGATGGCGGCGATACGCTGCTCGAAAGCGTCCTGGGTCGGGTTGGCCATGCGGGTGTAGACATGCCCGAGCTCCTCGAGCGCGAAGAGCCGCGAGGCATGCGCGGTGTCCTGGAACTGGAACGAGGTCGTCTGGTAGATCGGCACCGCAACCGCGCCGGTCGAGGGGTCCGTCCGATAGGTGCCGCCGTGCAGGGCGAGCGTCTCGAAATGTTTGCTGTCCGTGGTCATGGCAAAGGGCTCCCGTGGCGCCAAACGCGCGTTCATCCGTCGGTGCTGAAATGGTCGAGGCGGGCTTAGACGGCGGCCGTTTCCGGCTGCGCGCCGCCGGTACAGGGCACCGGGGCGGGTTCGATGAGATCGGCGTGGTGGCGTTGCGCGACATCGGGGTGCGAGCGCAGCCGCCCTTTCAGATAGTTGCGTCCGACGTCGTGGAAGAGGGCATTGTGGGGATCCTGGGTGAGACCGCCGGCCTGCGCCGCGAGATCCGGGGCGAGATCAAGCACCGGCACCGTCGCGTCGAGCCGCGCGCCGAGGAAGAAGGCGATCGACAGCCGCTCCGCCGCATCGGGTGGCGACACCACGCGATGGACGTTGGCTTTGAGGAAGCCATTCGAGGCGAGCTCAAGGATCTCGCCGATGTTGATCACGAAGGTTCCCTCGATCGGCGGCGCATTGATCCAGCCGTCCTCGCCCTGCACCTGCAGGCCCGCCTGCTCGTCCTGCAGCAGCACGGTCACGAAGCCCGAGTCCTTGTGCGCGCCGACCCCTTGCCGATCGCCGTCCGAGCGGCCGGGGTAGCGGATGATCTTGAGGAGCTGGTGAGCCTCGGGCGTGTAGATCGGCTCGAACACCGCCTCGGGCTGGTCGAGCGCGGCCGCGAAGGCGCGCAGCACCCGGATGGCGAGACCGGTCACGGCGTGCTGATACTCGAGCACCACCTGCCGCAACTCCGGCAGGGCCTCCGGCCACTGGTTCGGCCCCTGCAGCCGTGTCCAGGCCGGCGCGTCGGGGGCGAGCCGGGCGACGTGGCGCTCGGGGCCGATGTCGATCTGCTCGCGCCAGTCGGGCTTGCCGCGTGTGTGTTCGAGGCCGGCCCGGTTGTAACCCCGGAAATGGGGCGAGTTCACCATGGCGATGGCGAGCTTGTCCGCCTCGGGCAGTGCGAAGAAGCGCCGCGCGAGGCGGCGGAGATCGCCGATCAGCCCGGGCGCGATGCCATGGCCGGTCAGATAGAAGAAGCCCGGTCCGCGCGCCGCCGCACGAAGCTCTGCCAGGAAGGCCGACCGCTCGCCACCGCCGCGATCGAAGCGGGAGATGTCGAGGATCGGGAGGCTTTGCGTTGCCACCTCGGCCGCACCAACGCGGACATTGGCCGCAAAGCTGTCGTCGGGGCGCAGGAGGTCGTCGCTGATCTGGGACATGGGCTTTCCGGCAGCAATTGAGTGCAGCGCGACCCGAATGTCCAACGGTCCAGGCGGCCTGTCAAGAGTAGTCTACCTTTCCTATAGACTTTAACGATCGGGTCTGCTCTCTTGGCTGCATCGCCGGCCGGGGATCCCCCGACCCTTCATGGTTGCTGCGTGGAGTTCGCGGAATGTCGCTCGCCTCGAAGCTCGACCGCACGAAAGCCTCCGTCCGGGCGGCGTTGCCGACCGCGACTTTCGAGGCCATCGAGCGCTCGATTGCCGACCAGCACAGGGCCGGACTGGTCGATCGTGCGGTGGGGGTCGGCGACCTGATCGCCCTGCCGATCCTGCGCACCATCGACGATCTGGCGGTCGATCTGATCGAGACGGCCGCCGGCCGGCCGGTGGTGCTGGTCTTCTACCGCGGCGGCTGGTGCCCCTACTGCAACACGACGCTGCGCGCCTATGCGGAGGCGCTACCCCGGATCGAGGCCGCGGGCGGCACGCTGATCGCGGTGACGCCGGAACGGCCGGGCCACGCCTTCCACACGGCACGGAACAACGACCTGCGCTTCGCTGTGGCGGTCGACGCCGGCAATCGTTTCGCCCACAGCCTCGGCCTCGTCTCCGCCCTGCCGGACACGCTGCGACCGCTCTACCGCGACAGCGGCATCGATCTGCCGGCCCAAAACGGCGACGGAAGTCATGAACTGCCGCTGCCCGCCACCTTCGTTCTGGCGTCCTGCGGCCGCGTGATCTTCGCCCATGTCGAGGCCGATTTCACCCGGCGGGCCGAGCCGGCCGATGTGGTGGCGGCGCTCGAGGCGCTGGGTCACGCGCCGGCCGAGCACCGCCAGGCCGCCTGACCCTTCCCCCCGAAAGAGAGCGCAAACGTGAGCACCGACAATCGTGAGGCACCGGTCTTCGACCTGCACCCGCACGCCCATCGCATCGCCTCGGATGCCGAGGCCCTGGCCGTCGCTCAGACGCTGGCGGCCGAATTTGCGGTCGAGGCGGGCGACCGCGACCGCCAGCGGCGCCTGCCGGCGGCCGAACTCGACCGCTTCTCGGGCTCGGGCCTGTGGGGCATCACCATCCCCAAGGCCTATGGCGGAGCAGAGGTGTCCTTCGCGACGCTGGCGGAGGTGATCGCCATCATCTCGGCGGCCGACCCCTCGATCGGTCAGATCCCGCAAAACCATGTCGCGGCGCTCGACGTGATCCGGGTGACGGGCAGCGAGGCGCAGAAGCGTCTCTGGTTCGGGCGCGTGCTGCAGGGCTACCGGCTCGGCAACGCCTTCTCGGAGGCCAAAGGCCGGCATGTCGGCGACTTCCAGACCCGGCTGACGCCGGACGGCGAGGGTTTCCGGGTTAACGGCGAGAAGTTCTACGCCACGGGCGCGCTGTTCGCCCACTATCACCACATCGGCGCGCTCGACGTCGACGGCAAGATGCACCTCGCCATCGCGGACCGGGGCGCGCCGGGCCTCATGATAACGGACGACTGGTCGAGCTTCGGGCAGCGCACCACCGCGAGCGGCAGCGTGCGGGTCGACAATGTCTACGTCGGTCCCGAAGCCGTGATCCCGGCCTATCTGGGCGGCGAGCAGGCCTCCTCGACCGGCTGCGTGTCGCAGATCATCCAGGCGGCGGTCGA
>CAXTVD010000056.1:0-1696 GCA_964247575.1 uncultured Lichenihabitans sp. | reverse complement strand
GCGCCATCGCCGAAACGATCCGCTTCGTGCGGCAGGACAGCCGGCCCTGGATCGACAGCGGCCAGACGCACGCGCACGAGGACCTGTTCACGATCCGCGACATCGGCGACCTCGAGATCAGGCTGCATGCGGCCGAGGCGCTGCTGGAACGGGCCGGCCACGCCATCGACGCCATCCGCGACCGGCCGAGCGACGCCGACCTGGCCGAGGCCACGATCCGGGTCGCCGAAGCCAAGGTGCTGACGACCGAGATCGCGCTGCTCGCCGCGACCAAGCTGCACGAACTGGCCGGCACCCGCTCGACGCTTGGCCACTACAACCTCGACCGCTACTGGCGCAACGCCCGCACCCACACCCTGCACGACCCCGTTCGCTGGAAATACTTCCACATCGGCAACCACCTGCTGAACGACGTCGCTCCGCCGCGGCACGCGTGGAGCTGAGCATGGCCGCCAAAACTCCCCTTGAGAGAAGGAGCGCCCCATGAGCGCCGTCTTGTCCCGCCGCGATACGGCCCCCGCCTTCGCGGCCCCACCCATCCGGAGCCGTGCCGCCCGCAGCATTCGCGACGATTCCGAGGCGATCGCGGTGGCAACGGACATCGCCGCGACCCTGGCCGTGGGTGCCGCCCGGCGCGATCGCGAGCGCATCCTGCCCGCCGAGGAACTGGAGCTGCTGTCCGACGCGGGCCTGCTCGCCATCACGGTGCCGAAGCCCCATGGCGGCGCAGGTGTCTCGGCCGGTACGGTCGCGCGGGTCATCGCGCTGCTCAGCGGCGCCGACGGCTCGATCGGCCAGATTCCGCAGAACCACTTTTTCATGCTGGAAGGCCTGCGGCTGCAGGGCACGGAGGAGCAGAAGCGCTTCTTCTATGGCCGCGCCCTGGCGGGCGAGCGCTTCTTCAACGCGCTCTCCGAGAAGGGCACCAAGACGGCCCACGACCACGCCACGCGCCTGTCGGGCGATGCCGACGACTACCGGCTGAACGGCCGCAAGTTCTATTCGACCGGCGTGCTCTTCGCCCACTGGATCGCGGTCGTGGCGACCGACGAGCGCGACCGCAGCACGCTCGCCTTCGTGCCGCGCGACACGCCCGGCATCACGGTGGTGGACGACTGGACGGGCTTCGGCCAGCGCATCACGGGGTCGGGCAGCACGATCTTCGAAAACGTGCCGGTGCATCCCTTCGGCGTCTTCGATTTCGCGGCGCTGTTCGAGCAGCCGACCCCGATGGGGCCGTTCGCTCAGCTCATGCACGCAGCCGTCGAGCAGGGCATCGCGGAGGCCGCCCTCGCCGAGACCGTACGCTTCGTCCGCACCGTGAGCCGCCCGACGCGGGACAGCGGTGTCGATCGCGCGAGCCTCGACCCATATGTCATCACGATCGCGGGCGAGATGAAGATCAGGACCGACGCTTCCGGCGCGCTGCTCGACCGCGCGGCCCGCTTCGTCGACGCGGCCACGGCCGAACCGAACGAAGCGACGGTTGCGGCCGCGTCGGTCGCGGTCGCGGAATCCAAGGTGGCGACCACGGAGTCGGCGCTGTTCGTCTCCTCCAAGCTGATCGAGCTCGGCGGCTCCAGCGCGACGCTGGCCGAACACGATCTCGACCGCTACTGGCGCAACGCCCGCACCCATACGCTGCACGATCCGGTGCGCTGGAAGTACAAGTTCATCGGCGACTACTGGCTAAACG
>CAXTVD010000055.1:0-16692 GCA_964247575.1 uncultured Lichenihabitans sp. | reverse complement strand
GGACAACGCTCGAAGCAAGGCCGATCTCAAGACCGATTATGACGCGCTCGGCGCACGGCTGGCGCGACGAGGCGTCGCGATCGACGCCGTGACGGCGGCGGTGTCCCGGTTCTCGGTCGCCGTTCCCTCCTGGGGCGTCGGCACCGGCGGCACCCGCTTCGCCCGGTTCCCCGGGGGCGGGGAGCCCAAGGGCATCTTCCAGAAGCTCGAGGATTGCGCCGTCATCCACCAGCTCGGCCGCGCCACGCCGACCGTCTCGCTGCACATCCCCTGGGACAAGGCCTTGCCCAGCGAGCTCAGGGCCAAGGCCGCCGACCTCGGGCTCGGCTTCGACGCCATGAACTCCAACACTTTCCAGGACCATCCCGGAAGTGCCGAACATCCGCTCTCCTACAAGTTTGGCTCGCTGTCGCACGTCGATCCGGCAGTGCGGGCCCAGGCCGTCGCCCACAACATCGAGTGCATCGCGATCGGCGACGCGATCGGCTCCAAGGCGCTGACCGTGTGGATCGGCGACGGCTCCAACTTTCCCGGCCAGAGCCATTTCGCCCGCTCGTTCGAGCGCTACCTCGACGCCATGGGCGACATCTATGCGGCGCTGCCCGCCGATTGGCGGCTGTTTTCCGAGCACAAGATGTACGAGCCCGCCTTCTACGCGACGGTCGTGCAGGACTGGGGCACGAGCCTGCTGATCGCACAGGCGCTGGGCGACAAGGCCCAATGTCTCGTCGACCTCGGCCATCACGCACCCAACGTGAATATCGAGATGATCGTCTCGCGCCTGGCCGGGGTGGGCAAGCTCGGCGGCTTCCACTTCAACGATTCGCGCTATGGCGACGACGATCTCGATGCGGGCTCGATCGATCCCTTCCGCCTCTTCCTCGTCTTCAACGAACTGGTCGATCTCGAACATGCCTCGCCGTCCTTCAGGCCCGCGCACATGATCGACCAGTCCCACAACGTGACCGACCCGATCGAGAGCCTGATCCGGTCGGCGGACGAGATCCGGCGCGCTTATGCGCAAGCCCTGCTGGTCGACCGCACGGCCCTGGCGGGCTTCCAGGACTCGAACGATGCCCTGATGGCCTCCGAGCTGCTGAAGGACGCCTTCCGCACCGATGTCGGGCCGATCCTGGCGCAGGTGCGGCTCGAGGCCGGCGGGGCCATCGACCCGATCGCGGCCTACCGGGCGAGCGGCTACCGGGCCAAGGTCGCGGCTGAACGGCCGGCCTCGTCCGGCGGCGGCGGCGGCATCACCTGAACGCGCGCGCCCTCGCCCCATAAAGAACAGGACCAAGGATGGCGCGACGAACGGCGCTGACACACGAAGCCCTGATGGCGCTCGGCGCCGACAAGCTGGCCAGGCTCGTCCTGGAGGAGGCCGCGGTCCAGGCCTCGTTCAAGACGCTGGTCTTGGCGGCGCTCGCGGGGACCCGCGGACCCAAGGCGGTGGCCGCCATCGTCGAGCGGCGCCTCGCCGGGCTGGAGCGCGCGCGCGGTCTCGTCGACTGGGACAGGCGCAAGGCCTTCGCGGCAGACCTCGGGGCGACCCTGACAGCGATCACAGACGAACTCGGGCCGATCGATCCGGGCGGGGCGTCAGATTGCCTCGTTCGCTTCCTGACCTGCGCGGGAAGCGTGTTCGAGCGGGTCGACGACTCTTCGGGGTCCATCCAGCGGGTTTTCCACGAGGCCGCCGATGCACTGCCGACCCTCGCGGCCGGCATGGGGGACGACGGCAAGGTCGGGCTCGTCGAGCGCCTGATCGCGCTTCTCGCGGGGGACGAGAACGGCCTGATCGAAGCCGTCGTCCACGGCATGGTCCCGCTCCTGCCGCCGACCGGCCTTGCGGAGATCGACGCGCGGCTGACGATGGCCGGCGCGGCGAGTGATCCCTCGTCGGGCAACAAGCGCGCTGAATGGGAGCGCCTCGGCCGACGCGACCGTCTCATCCGCGCCCGCCAGGCGGTTGCCGATGCCCGGGGCGATGTGGACGGCTTCATCGCCCTGGCGAGCGCCCGCCCGGACGGCCGCCAGGACAGCATGGCGATCGCGGAGCGCCTGTTCGCCGCCGCACGGCTGGTCGAAGCGCTCGACTGGGTGCGTCGCCCGGCCGGGCCGGGCCTCCGGGCGATGACGGTGGCGGACCTCGCGGACTCCTCCGACGGGATGGACCTCCTGGATCGCCAGCGGGTGCTTCTGGAGATCCGCATCCTGATGGCGCTCGGGCGCAAGGACGAGGCGCAGGACCTGCGGTGGCAGACCTTCGAGGCCGCTCTCGACGGGGACATCCTGCGCGACTACGTCGCCCATCTCGGCGATTTCGAGGAGTTCGATGCCCTGGAGCGGGCCTTCGCCTGTGCCAGGACGCACCCGCACCGGTACCGCGCGCTCGGCTTTTTCCTGGCGTGGCCCCGGCTCGACCTGGCGGCGAGGCTCGTGCTCGACCACCGCGACAGCTGGGCGGGGCAGCACTACGGCATGCTTCTGCCAGCCGCCGAAGCCCTGGAGCCCGACCATCCCGTCGCCGCGACGGTGCTCTACCGCGCGCTTCTCGACGATATTCTCGCCCGCGCGCGGCTCCCGGCCTACGGTCATGGGGCGCGCTATTTCGCCAAGCTCGACGCTCTCGGCACCGACGGACACGCCGCGGCGGGCCTGACCGATCACGAGAGCTACCGCGCGGCCCTGCGGCGGTCGCACGGCCGGAAGTCCGGGTTCTGGAGCATCGTCGAGGGCGCGGCCTGACCGGACCCCGTCGGCCTCCCCCGGGAGCGGTTCCCGCGGGCCCTCGGGTCACCGGCGGACCCAGGACTGGCACGAGGCCTCCGTGCTGTATTCGACGCCGCCGCTGGAGCGGGGGACCTCCCGCTTGCTCTCCGAGGTCGAGGCGCAGCGCCACAGGGCCGGGTCGAGAACGATCGCCGTGGAGGTCGCCCGCTGGACCGCGACGGCGCACAGGGCCAGGGTCGCGATCCCCAGCGCGGCGAGGGCGATCGTTTCGCGCGTCACCCGACGGCTTCGAGCCGGTCTCACCTCCGGCCAGCCCTTCGGCCGCCGTCGTGGTCGCCCCATGTCGTCCCGTCCCGCGTCGCCTCGCTGCTATTTCGCACGCCGGGCCTCGTATTCGAACCGGCGGCCGATCTCGAACGCCACGGCACTCCAATGGCCCTTGCCGTCCGTCTCGCGATTCGCCTTCGCACCGATCCGCGCCATGCCGTAGGCGCCCCGCCCGTGCGCCTCGATCAGGCGGTCGGCATCTTTCATGACGGCGGGCCACAGCAGGCGGCGCCAAAAGCGATCGAGCATTCGTTCCACCCGCGTGACTGGGTTGAACGTACCGTGGTTGAGAAAAGCCTTTCGTCGCCGCTCCCAGCGACACTGTGTCTTTTTGCAGTCGCCCGGTGCGAAGCGCCGCCGATCAGCCCGGCGGCTGACTCCTTGTCCCCTGCGTCGCCTTGCGCAACATGCGCGAAAGCTGTTCGACCGAGTAGGGTTTCCGCAGCAGATCGAAGCCGTGGTTTTCTTCGACCAGCGCCATGCTGTAGCCGCTCGTCAGCACGATCGGCAGAATGGGCTGGAGGCGCCTGATCGCGCGCGCCAGCTCGACGCCGTTCATGCCGGGCATGACGACGTCCGAGAACACCACGTCGAAACGCTCCTGCCCGCTCTGCAGGCACTCCAGGGCCTCGGCGGCGTTGGACGCCCAGGTCGTCTCGTAGCCGAGATCCTCCAGCAGTTGCGTGGCAAACGTACCCACCTCCACGTTGTCCTCGACCACGAGCACGCGGCGGCCGCGGCCCGTCGGCCGCAGGGAAGGCGACGGGCCGGCAGCGTCCGTGGGCAGGCGGATGGCTTGGCCCTCCACCTCTGGCAGGTGGAGCGTGAAGGTGGTGCCCCGGCCGACCTCGCTCTCGACGTCGACATTGCCACCCGATTGCTTGGCGAAGCCGAATACCTGCGACAGGCCGAGCCCCGTGCCCTTGCCGACCGCCTTGGTGGTGAAGAACGGCTCGTAGATCCGGCCGATGAGGTCCGGCGGAATTCCGCAGCCGGTATCCGTGACCGACACTTCGACTATGTTTTGCGGCGCGGGGGCCGCCCGGACACGCAGCGTGAGAAGGCCCTGTCCGTTCATGGCATCGCGCGCATTCACGGCGAGGTTGACCAGCGCGGTTTCGAACTGGCTGATGTCCGCCGCCACGAAGCAAGGCTCGCGCGGCACCTCCCGCTCGATCCGGATGCGCGTCCCCACGATGGTGCCGAGCATGTCGATGACCTGGGTGACTTGCTCGCCGACGTCGAAGACCTCGGGACGCAGCGACTGCCGCCGGGCAAAGGCGAGCAGCTGGCTCGTCAGCTTGGACGCCCGATCGACGGTATCGGCGATCGCGTCGACGTAGCGGCGCCGCCGCTCCTCGGCGAGGTCGGCGCGCCGGAGTAGGTCCGTGGACGACTTGATGATCGTGAGAAGATTGTTGAAGTCGTGCGCGATGCCACCCGTGAGTTGCCCGACGGCCTCCATCTTCTGGGCCTGCCGCAGGGCGTCCTCGATGCGGCCCCGCTCCGCGATCTCAGTCTCAAGGCGGACATTGGCCTCGGCGAGGTCGCGCAGATGCTGTCGGGCCTCGGTCTGATCAGTGATGACGCCGCACAGGATGGAAGCATCGTTCTCGCGTGCCATGGCGCTGAGCGAGACATAGACCGGCACCCGCGTCCCGGCGGCCGAACACAGGTAGCATTCGCCACGCGCCACGCCGGTCTCGGCCTCGCGCAGCAGTGACAGAAAGGCCGTCCGCTCCTCCGCCGGGGCGAAGGACTGCAAGGCCCGGCCGATCAGCCGCTCGTGGGGGATGTCGAGCATCGCGGCCAGCTGACGATTGCAGTAGAGCACCGTGCCGTCGATGCCGAGCGTCAGGGCACCCTCGCGCATCTGCTCGATCAGCACGCGGTAGGGACGGTCGGCGCTTTCGAGCGTATAGACCTGCCGCCCATTGTCCTTGCCCTGCACCACGACGGCGTCGAAATCACCCTGCCGCAGCGCCTCGAGCGTATCCTCGCTTTCCTCCAGCCGCGCTTCCAGCTCGCGGATCCGCTCGCGGTACGCCGCGATGTCGGCCGGCGCCGGCTGCTTCGGCCCGTCGCTCACCGGTCCGGCCCGACTGCGGGAAGGTCGAGGCCGCGCAGGACGCGGCTCTCGTCCGACAGGTCGCCGATGATGCGACGAAGAGGCAGCGGCCTCAGCTTGAGCAGGGTCGGCGCCGCGATGATCTGGCTGTCCTCGGCCAGATGGGGCTGCTGGTAAATGTCGACGATCTCCAGGTCGAAACGGCCGGCCAGATGCGCCTGGCAGATCCGGCGCAGGTTCCGGATCGTGCGTTCAGATCGCGGGGTCACGCCGGCCACGAACAAGCGCAGCCGGTACGGTTTCGAGCCGGTTTCGGGATCGTCCGCATCGGTCAAGAAGGGGTGGCTTTCGGCCGGATGTCCAGGCCGACGAGGACTTTCTCGGTGTTGGACAGGTCGCCGATGATCCGCTTCAGAGGTGCGGGCAGGCGGCGCACGAGGGTCGGGATGGCGAGGATCTGGTCCCCGGCCGCCAGTTGCGGGTTCTGCAGCAGGTCGATCACCTCGATGTCGTAGCGCCCGGCCAGATGGTCCTCGCAGACGCGTCTGAGATTGGCGATGGCGGTCAGCGACTTGCGGGTCTGCCCGGCCACGTAGAGCCGCAGGTGGTAGGGGGTCGGATCGGTCTCGGCGTCCTGCGCGGACGCGTCGTCGGGCTCTGTCATTCAGCCGCCCTTCGGCGCTGGATGACGGCCTGCCGTTCGGCCTCGAGGATCGCCTCGCGCGCATCGTCCTCGCCCAGCAGCATCACTTCCTCATCCTCCGCGACCTCCAGGCCGGCCTGCAACTCGGCGATCTGACGCTCGATCGAGCGGCGCCGGCGAACGAGTTCGCGCTTGCGTCGATCGACATCCTGGCTCCGCCGCATGGCGTCCGCCCGCTCCTGCGCCTCCTGAACGAGCCGGGCCGTTCCGGTGAGAACGCCGGCCGGGCCGATATAGGCATCGACCAGCTTGATCCCGTCCGATGTGATCTGGAACTCGCGGACCTGATTGGAATGGTTCATGCCTCGCGCCTTGATGACATAGAGCGTGCGGCTGCGCTCGCCGTTGGCCTCGTTGTCGAGCAGCTTGATCCAGCCATCCATCAGGGACGAGAGACCGAGATCGCCGATCAGCTCGAAGGAGGCATCGGTCCGCAAGCTCGTGAACACGGCCGTGATGCCGCGGCTCTTCAGGAGATCGACCATCCGCAGCAGCGTCGCATGAACCTCCGTGGCCGGTCCGCGCAGCGAGGAGATGGGATCGATCACGACCATATCCGGCTTGAAGGTCTCGACGTCGCGGTGCATCCGCGCAAGATGCATCTCCAGGCCGTACAGGGTCGGGCGGGCGGCCTCGAAGCGGAGCCGCCCGCTGTCGATGTGCCGCCTGAGATCCAGCCCCACGGACCGCGCATTGCGGCAGACCTGTTCCCCGCTCTCCTCGAAGAGGAAGGACAGGCAGCTCTCGCCGCGCATGCAGGCCGCCTCGATCATCGAGGCCGCGACGGTGGTCTTGCCGGTCCCCGCAATCCCCGAGATTAGGATGCTGGACCCGCGGTAGAACCCACCCGGTCGGAGCATCGCGTCGAGACCGGCAATGCCGGTCGGGACCACCTCGCTCGACACGGCATAATCGAGGTCGGCCGCCGTGACCGGAAGCACGCTGATCCCCTGGCCGTCGATGAGGAAGGGGTACTCGTTGGTGCCGTGGGCGGAGCCCCGGTACTTGACCACGCGCAAGCGCCGGGTGGTGATCTGGTCCTCCACCCGGTTGTCGAGCAGGATCACGCAGTCGGACACATATTCCTCGAGGCCCTGCCGGGTCAGCTGCCCCTCGCCCCGCTCGCCCGTGATGACGGCCGTCAGGCCACGGTCCCGCAGCCAGCCGAACAGGCGGCGCAGTTCCGCCCGCAGGATCGTGGTATCGGTCAAGCCGGAGAACAGCGTCTCGATCGTGTCCAGCACGACCCGCTTGGCGCCGATCGTATCGACCGCGTAGCCGAGGCGGATGAACAGACCCTCGAGATCGTACTCGCCGGTCTCCTCGATCTCGCTGCGCTCGACGTGGACGTGGTCGACCAGCAGCTTGCCCTCGCCGATCAGGCCCTGCAGGTTGTAGCCGAGCGAGGCGACGTTGGCGGCGAGGTCCTCGGCCCGCTCCTCGAAGCTCATGAAGACGCCGGGCTCGCCCAGGGCTGCGCCATTGACGAGAAACGTCACCGCGAACAGGGTCTTGCCACATCCGGCGGACCCGCAGACCAGGGAGGGGCGCCCGGCCGGCAACCCGCCCTGGGTGATCTCGTCGAAGCCGGAAATGCCGGTGGCGGCCTTCGGCAGCGCGACGCTCGCGTTCGGGTCAGGCATGAGGACTCAGGCTGGTTTCTGTGCTGCGGGGCGCCTGTCGCGCGCGCCGGACGCCCATTCGCTAGACGATTGTCGTCGAGCGGGCAATATAACGCGAAGGCGGGTCTCCGGCCTGGGCCGTAAGATCAGACCCTGGCGTCACCTGCCAGTGGGGAGCCGCCGCCCGCCGTCCGGCTGGCCAGGCCGAAAGTAAGCGGCAGGGCCAGGGCACACAGCAGCGACATGACCCAGAAGGCGTGCAGCCCGAAAGCGCCGAAGAGATAGCCCGACGCGAAGGTCAGGGCCGCGGAGGCCACGCCGAAGCCGATCGTGCCGTAGACCGACTGCGCGGTCGCCGCCAGACGGTCGGGGACGTGGAGGCCGATCAGGGTCATCGCCGCGAGATGGAGCAACGCGAAGGTGAAGCCGTGCAGCGCCTGCACGCAGACCAGCGCCGCGATCGATGTCGTCCATCCCAGGACACCCCAGCGCACGAGGCCGGCGGCGGCGGACAGCGCAAGCGCCCGGGCCGGGCCTATCCTGCCGAGCAGCCAGGGACCGAGGGCGAAGAACATCGCGACTTCCGCCACGACCGATTCCGACCACAGCACGCTGATCGCGCCGCTGCCCAGCCCCGCCTGTCGCCAGCTGATCACCGCGAAGGCGTCGTTGAGAGCGTGGCTTCCGGCGACCAGCGCCACGATCCCGATCAGCCAGCGATAGACGGGAATGCGCCACAGGGACCGGAAAGCGTCGCCCGGAGGGCTGTCCTCGCGCCCGGCGCGGCTCGCCGGCGACCCGAGCCGCAGCGTGACCCCGCCCATGGCAAGGAACAGCGTGCCGCTCGCGACGATGATGCACCCCAAACCGAGGCGGTCGACGAACTGTCCGGAGAGCAGCGTGCCCGCGACGAAGGCGGCCGACCCGGCTCCGCGCACCCAGCCGTACTGGAACGGGCGGGGTCCCTTGGCCGCGGCGACGGCCAGGGCATCGGAGAGGGGCGAAAGGGAGGCCGTCGCGGCCGCATGGGTCATGCTGACGAGCAGCAGAGGGACGAAGCCGAACGCGGCGAGGTAGGCGAAGCTGATGCATCCGGACAGGGTCGCCGCGCTCGCCAGCACGGCTCGGCGCGCCTGCACCTGGTCGGCCAGCCGTCCCACGGCCGGCCCGGCCACGATCCGGACGAGCGTTCCGATCGACAGCACGAGGCCGATCCGCTCGACCGGCAGGCCGTGGCTGCGCAGAAAGGCCGGGAAATAGGCCGATTCGGTCCCGTAGGCGGCATACAGCGCCACGTAGAGCAGCACGAAACCGGGCAGGGCGCCGGACACCGGCCGAGGACGCAGCGTGGTGTCGGGCGATGCGTCCATGGGTGACTAGGCCGTCCTGTCGGCGGGTTGTCCGGGCGCCCCCGAAGAGCCGGCCGACTGTGTTCCACCTTCTGCGATCCGCCGGCCTGCCGTCCAGAGGATCAGACCCAGGCCGGCGACGAGGCCCAGCGCCATGAAGGCCGCCGGGTAGCCCAGGCCTTGCGTGACAAGCCCGGCGAGGGTCGGGCTCGCGGCCGCGCCCAGGCCGTAGGCCATCATGACCCCGCCCAATCCCGCGCCCGCATGCCCCGACCCGCGCATGGCGTCGGAGGCGAGGGCCGGCAGGGCGACCCCTGCGAAGCCCATCGCGAGCCCTTCCAGGACCTGGATCGCCACGATAGCGCCCCAGTGGCTGCTCCAGGCCGCGAGGCCGGCGCGGATGATGACGAAAAGCAGGGCCAAGGACAAAACCTTGTCCATCCCTAGGATCCGCGCCAGACGCGGCACCAGCAGCGCAGCGAAGACCATCGCAACCTGAGCGCCGACCGCCATGGCACCCGTGGTCAGGCTGGGGTCGTGGCCCTGCGTGGTAAGCGCCTGCGCAATGAACGGCATCATCGCACCACTGGCAGCCTGGAACGCAAAAGCGGTTCCGGCGAGCACGAGCAGGGCCTTGTTGTCCCACAGCACGCGCCAAGTGGGCGTGGCGTCGGGCTTGCCGCCGCGCGCGGCCTCATGGTCGATCGCCCCGGGATCCACGGCAAGCATCACCGCGCTCGTGGCCACCGCCATGACGGCGATAGCAATGGCGACCCAGCCGAGACCGAGCAGATAGCCGACGCCCGCAGCCAGCGCGGCATTGGCGGCGTTGCCGGCGTGATTGAAGGCTTCGTTGCGCGACACGCGAGCGGCATAGGATCCTTGCCCGACCAGACCAAGCGTCAGGGCGGCGACGAGCGGGGCGAGGCTCGTATCGGCGACGCCGATCAGGATCTGTCCCGTGGCGACGAGCCAGAGCTGCTTGGTGGCGACGATCAACCCTGCGCCGACCGCGATGCAGGCGACCGCGATCACCACGGCGGCCCGTTTGGCGGTGACCCTGTCGATCAGGGCTCCCAGCGGGAGCGTGGCCGCGACACCCGCGAGGCCCGCGAGGCTCATCGCAAAGCCGGTCCGCGCGGAGTCGAACCCCTGGTGTTGCAGATAGACGCCCAGAAAGGGGCCGAACCCCTCGCGCGCTCCTGCCAAGGTGAAGTTGAAGGCGTCGAGGCTGTAGGTCGGTGGCATTGGGCGGACTTTGGTCGGAACCATGGGGTCGGTGGACGGTGCCGGCATCTCCGACGACAGCGACGGCAAACAGTCCCGGGCGCAAAGGGGTCCGATCCGGGCCTGCGGCGAAATCGCACCCGGCGGTCCCCATTGCGGCGACCACGCTCTGGCTGAGCGGAGGCGGCCGTGGCATCGTCGCGTCCGGCCGGGTTGAATGGCCGGCACCCCGGAGCAGCATGGCGACACCTCGCAACCCAGGCGATCACGAGGGACTGCCAGCGCTGGTCGCTGCCTTGCGCACCGGCGCCGATCCGACGGCGGCCTTGCTCCACTTTCGGGCGCTGCTGTCCCGCCCCTCCCTCGCCTCGGGCCTCGCACGCTGGATCGAGGCGGGCTGGGCGGCCTTCACTCCGGAAGCGGGCCAACGCGGTCTTGACCAAGCGATTGAAGCGGCGCGGGGCAGTGAGACCGCCGCCGGGCTTCTCCTGGCGCGTGTGGCTTTCGGCACAGGGCACCGGCCGGCGGCGCTCGCCGCGCTGCGGACCGTCGCCGCGCGCGAACCGGGGCAGGGCGCACCCGTCTTCCTGCTCTGCGCGATGCTGCTCAAGCAGGGTGACGCCGCGGCGCATGGGCTGCTCCAGCGCTGTCTCCGCAACTTTCCGCAGGCCTCGGAGGGCTGGGCGGAGATCGGCGACGCCCTGTTGGCTCTGGGGAAGAAGGAGGCGGCGCTGGTCTGCTTTGGCAAGAGCATCCCCGATTACGCGCTGGCCCTGCGCCGGGGCCTGCTTGCCAGGGAACTCGGACGCCGCGAGGAGGCCCGGGCCGCCTTCGAGGAGGCCGTGCGGCTGGACGGCACGGCGCCGCGGGCCTGGTTCCTCCTCGGCACGGCGGCCCAGGATGAAGGCGACCAGGCCGGAGCCGCTGCCGCCTATCGCGCCGTGCTCGCGCTCGATCCCAAGGTGGCGGAGGCGGCTGTCAACCTGGGGACGGTTCTTCAGGAGGCCGGCGACCTCGAAGGAGCCAGGGCCGCCTATGGCCGGGCCGTGGCGACCCGGGCGGAGACGTTCGGGCGCGTCGCCCAGGCCCTCGCGACACCCCGCAAGGGCGAGCTATGGCTCGACCTCGCCGCCCTCCGCCACAGCCTCGCCGGCTGACCGGGGCCGCCTCACCCGGAACGACTTGCGATAGACGCCGGGCGTGCTCAGCAGGGCCTGCGCGGTGGCCTCGTACGCTGCACGCCGGTCCGCGTCGAACGGCTCGCAGCGCAGGTCGAGCGCGGTCCGGGCGACCGGGAAGCATTGCGCGACGGGCGTGCCGGCCGGCAGCACCCCTTCGTAGTCCGGATCCGTCCAGACGGCGGGGAACAGGATGCCGACATCGGTGAACCGGTCGGCATCCACGAGGCCGGTCAGGAGCCGAAAAGGCAGATCGTCCCGGTTGATCGGGTGCGTCGCGAACAGCGACCAGCCCTCCTCCAGTTCGACCGTCCAGAAGCTGTTGAACTTGACCACCGCACGGTCCTCCCGGTGGAAGGGCGTCCCCGTCACCTGGGCGGGCACATGGAACGAGAGCGGCGAACGCGGGTGGGCCTCGACGGAGAGGGGCGGCAGATCCCAGTCCCAGGACAGGCGGCCACCGGACACGACGACATCACAGGGCAGGGGAATGACGAAGCCGTGACTCATGGCGTCCACGAAGGGCGGGCATTGCTTCACGGTCCTGAGGTCGGTGCCGTGGACGGTCGAGTAGGCCGTCGCCGGCATCGCGCGCAGCCAGGCCGGCAGCGTCGTGCGCGCAAGGACCGGTCGCTGGAGACGATCGATCAAGGCGGGGTCGCAGCGGAAGGTGATGCGCATGCAAGCTGGCCGTAGTCTGCCGATCAGAGCGCCATCCCGACATCCGGGTGGACCGCGACGGTGTCTTGCGACCCCGGCCGGTCACCGCGGGACGCCGTCTCCTCGGCTGCGCTGCGACCAATACCCGAAGGCGGGCCGCAACGCCACCAGGCCAGCGGTCGGACCGATCCGTTCTCTGCGGCTGGTTCCGGGTAGGCGAGCAGCCGGCTGCCGGGACCTGCCGCGTCGGCCTGGGCGGCCACGGCCGAGGCTTGGGAGGGCACCGCAAGAACGCCGCGGGCTTTGCATGTGACGATCTCGCGCGGCCGATCGCCGGCGCTCGGCTTCGGCAAGGCGGGTGCGCACCAAAGTTGCAACCAAGGCTTAAGCCAGCACCGTTTATAACGGTTTCTGTTGGCCACGATATGGCGGTTCCGGTTGGGCGCGCGACGAGGAAGGGTCAGGGGTGAGTGAGCAGTCGAGGCCTCTCGGCCTCCAAAACCGACTCTACGAGCAGGCGGTTCGGCTCGCCAGGCTGGGAGCCTGGGAATGCGATCTCGTGACCGAGGAACTGACCTGGACGGACGGCGTGTATGACCTGTTCGACCTGCCCCTGGGCTCACGCCCCCGGCGCGCCGCAACGCTCAAATTCTACGTCGACGAGTCGCGGGCGGCGGTGGAGGCCGCGAGGGCGGAAGCCATCCGGAGCGGTCAAGGGTTCACGCTGGATGCGCGGATCAGGACCCGTCGCGGCGAAAGCCGGTGGATGCGGCTCTCGGCGGACGTCGCTTACCAGGAGGGGCGTCCCGTCCGCATCTTCGGGGCCAAGCAGGACATCACCGCCGAGAAGGAAGCGTGGGTCCGGCTGAGGCAGGCCGCCGATCGGGATCCTCTGACCGGACTGGCCAATCGCGCCGTGTTCGATGCGCATTACCGCCAGGTGATCGGCGACCCGTTGAACCACGCCTCCGTCGCCGCACTGGTTCTGGTCGACCTCGACCATTTCAAGCAGATCAACGACCGGCTCGGCCACCTCGCGGGGGACGAGTGTCTTCGTGAGGTCGGTCTCCGGCTGCATCGGTTCTTCAAGGATGCCGTTCTGGTGGCCAGGATCGGGGGAGACGAGTTCGCCGTCCTGCTTCGGGCGCCGCTAACATCGGCCCGGATCGCGAAGACGCTCCAGCGCGCCTCCTCGGCGCTGAGCAAGCCCATTCTCTGGAACGGACGATGCCTGGAACTGGGCGTCTCCATCGGAGCGTCCGTCCTCGGGCGGCCGCATGGACGCAAGATGTCCGAGTTCTTCGCGGAGGCGGACACCGCCCTCTATGCCGCCAAGGCGGCCGGTCGGAACACCGTTCGCCTATTCCGGTCAGAGGCGCAGCACGCCAGCCCAATTCACGAGCCGACGTCACGGGGTTCAACGCAGGCTTAAAGGAGTTCGGGGTTGCTCCGGTCGGGCGATGCGATTGCGGCCATCGTCCCGGGCATCAGGCTCGACGGTGCCACTTCCTTTGTCGCAGGGCCCTCATTGTCATCGTTCCCTGCGCCATCCTCATCAGGGCTGGCCACAAGCGTGACAAGCCGCCTCGAACAGGCCTGGAGCCGGATGATCGTCGGTTGCCGGCGACAGGCGGAACGGGGACCGGCTGTCGCGCCGCTGTCTTTCACGAACCCCGATCTGTTTTGCACAGAACCGGCGACCAAGCGGCGGCAGCCCTGGCCTGGGCTCCGTTCGCCCCTGCTTCGCTGCGGGCACGGCTTGCCGACGTCGATCGGGTGAACCTTGAACCGGGGCCTGCGCTGGCCTGAACACCGCCAGCCAGGCGAGGCAGCATGCGGCAACAGCCAGCACAAACATGGGGTCGATCGAGGGCTGTTCACCTTCGAGGATAGCTGAACGCAGCCGGATCACGACGTTACTGTGGCTAGTGGCGGAGGGAGAGTTCGCCACGTTGCACTCTACATCTGGACGTATTCAGTCGTTCTACCCACAAAACTACCCACAATGCGAGCCGGAACTTGACCTGTACGGCAGGCATCGCCGGAAGGTTAGCAGACCAGCAACCCCTCGCTGCCATCTTGCCCTGATGGGCGACGAAACCACCCTCACCCCGGCACAGGCCCGCCAGCGCTTCGGCAAGTTGACGGCACCGGCCGGCAATCATCGTGTCCACCGCCATTTCGAAGATCAGGCCGGGGAGTGGCGCCCCGAGTTCGACCCCGACATGCGCCTGGTTCGCGACCGGCTGTTCCAGCGGGCCAAGCCTGGGGCGCGAAGGGTCGTGTGGCGGCCGAAGGGCAAGCGGTGAGACGCCGTTAGCGGCCCGCGTGGAGCGAGCGCTGAGGCCGCGACGACATGGCCAGCCCGAAGGCCGTCCAGGCGCGGTAGCGTGTGCGCCTAGGCTCGTGCGGCAAGGCGTTCGCACGGGATGGGCAGACGGCCGGTGCTGGACTCCCCCCAATTGTTCAGCGCCGGCCCGATGCCGTAACCGTCTCTTCAAATCCCCGGCCCGTAAACATGCGGTGCCCGGCGTGAGGTTGGCGGATAGCACCCGCCTCAAATGCGATCCCGACACCGCGCCGGGCTCACCCCGCCGGCATCACTCCGACCACCCGCCCGCGGCACTTGCGCGCCCATCCCTCGGCCGACAGCGGCCCGTCCAAAGCCGCCAAGGCGCCGGGCAAGCGTTCAGGCCGCCATGACCGACAGGTGATCTAATCCGAGGACTTCACCGCACCGTCACGGTAGCGCTATGGTCGATGACCCCCATGCCGTCATGTCGCTCCTGCTGGAAGCTGAAGGAGTCGGTTCCGTGGAAGCCGCGCTCCGGCGTGTAGTACACGGCCGTGGCGGCCGAATGTGTTCCGGTGCATTTGGCCGAGCCCGTATAGATATGTTTGGCCGTCGCGCTCTCGACCCTCGTCGTAACGCGACCATGCGCCGGTGAGGTCGAGAGGTTGATTGGGGCCGCGTTGCCAGCACAGTTGCTGTCGTGCCCCATGAAGGCGCTGATTTTAACCGAGCGTCCGGTGCTTGTTGATCGTTGAAAATCTTCGGCGTTCGCCACCGAGAGGCTGGTGGCAAGCAGAATCGCAGTTAGGGCGCAGGCCATTGGGCGGCACAAGGTCATATGCGTCATCTCACGTTGTCGTGCTTCAGACTACGCTACGGTAACGCACGGCCCGGTGCCATGTCATTAGGTCGTGAGGCACCCACGCAATCGCGCGTCGCGCTTCCCTGAAAGCACCGGACCCCGCCGGGCCGCCGAACACTTGCAGGAGCCTCATTGAACAGGTGACGAGAGCCGCAAGCTTAGACGTGGCTTGCTGATTGTCATCCCCAACTTAGGGGTGGCACAGGAATGTAACCCTCCCCTCACACCCCCGGCTCATCGTCATGTGGTGCCCGGCGCGAAGTTGGCGAAAGCACCCGCCTCAAACGCAATCCCGACAACGCGCCGGGCTAGGAAAGTGGCCGTCTCAAGAATATGTTCTTTAGATTGCAACGTCGGCCTATGCATTGCATATGATCGAAGAAACCATGTACGACTGGCATGGCTGGGTCAGGCGCGTTCTGAAGCTTGAGGCGGAGTGGAACGAGTTCTATATGGTGAATGCCTTTGTCATTGTGCTGGGCATCTTCTGGACATGCCGCCCGCGTTGAGGCCTACCATCGCTCAACCTGCTTCGCGCACGATGCGGTTGTTGTCAGACACCTTGATCCGTAGCACCACGTTACTGCATCAGCGACATTACCCCTTTCACCTAATACGGCATTGCCGTATATAAGGACATGGACACGCCGGCCGATTTCGAGTGGGACGATGCCAAGGCCGAGGCCAACCTCGTCAAGCATCGCGTTCGGTTCGAAGTCGCCGTCGCCGTCTTCACCGACCCGCTGCATGTCCTCATCGACACCGCACGGGCCGAAGACGGCGAGGACCGCCAGAAGGCGGTCGGCATCGTCCAGGGCCGCCTGCTGACGGTCGTTTTTGTGATGCGAGGCGGCGCCTGCCGGGTCATCTCGGCGCGGCGGTCCAATGCTGGCGAGGAGCGTTCCTATGGGCAGGGCTAAGCTGGACCCGAACAACCCGCTGAGGTTCACTCACGAGGAGCTTGCGCGCCTCGACGCCATGACGCCCGAGGAGATCCAGCATAACGCCGAGACCGACCCGGACAACCCGCCCCTCACCGAGGAGGAGCTGGACGCGGTGCGCGTCGCGCGGAAGGTGCAGGCCATCCGCAAGAGGCGGGGCCTCAGCCAAGTCGCCTTCGCGGAGGCTTACCGCTTCTCCGCTGCCCGCCTTCGGGATTGGGAGCAGGGCCGCCGCCGCCCGGACGACGCCGCGCTGGCCTACCTCGACACGATCGACCGCGAGCCCGAGGCCGTGGCCCGCGCCCTTGCCGTGAAGGAACCGGCGCAATGACCGACACCGCCAACATCGAGAGACCTGCGCAACACCAAGGGCTGTTCCTGATGGATCAGCCGTTCGAGGTCAGCCAGAGCCGGGCTGAATTGTTCCACAGGGCCATCGAACTCAGCATCGCAGCCGAGAAGCTGGAAGCGATTATTCGCCGGCGTCACGCCGACGACAGCACGGTTGATGCCCAGATCACGGCCGCTCACGATAAGTCGCTCGATTGTTGGTTACCCTGCAGGAGTACCGAAGAACTCGCGTGGCCCAGAAGGAGGCTTGACGGCGTTTCCAACCGGAGGAACAACCCCACGACGAGGAGGCGCGCATGGTGGGGTTCCTGCCAACCGCAAGAGTCTCATCGGCGATCCTGAACAGCTCGGCTTGGTCGACCATGGAGTCCTCCACGA
>CAXTVD010000054.1:0-16731 GCA_964247575.1 uncultured Lichenihabitans sp. | reverse complement strand
CGAAAGCAGAAAATCCGCTTTCGAAGGACGGGCCAGCGGAACCGGACATTCTCGCGTAGCCCGATCGACCGGTTTTCCGGCTCTGCGAAGGGCGATCCTGGGTCAACGTCTGCAGCGAACACAGTGTGTCCGGCTTACAATTCGGGGAAACGAGCGCTGCCTTTCCTGCGATGGTGTTGGGGGCGAATGCCAAACAACGGTCGGAGGGAAGCTTCCGGTGGGGCATTTCTCACAATGGAGTGCACCCCCGGAAAGGTCCGGGAGGACTGTGGCAGGCTCCTTAATGGGGGAGATGCCCATCGGTGAGAGCGGACCACACCATAGCCGCCGCGGCGAGGGTCGCGAGACGCAGTTGCGCTTCCGTTACCTTGTCGCGCGTATCCGCTGCTGTGAGAACGTAGCTAAGGTTAGAGTCCCTCTCGTCGAAGCCTGCGACGAGGCGCAAGGCCGGGATGCTGTGCCGCGTGAAGTTGGCGTGGTCCGAGTTGGTCATCGGTGGAAGGAAGGTCCTGACGGGCACGCCCGCCCCGCGGGTGGTCCGCTCTGCCCAGGCTGCGAGGGTCGGAAGACCGCTGCACAAGGCCGTCAGGTGGCCGGAGCCGGCGACGGAATCGAGGTTGACGTTCATGGCGAGGGTCTTGCGCTCGGCCACGGGCAGGCCGTCGAGATAGACGCGCGAGCCCGTCAGAGCCCACTCCTCGGCGCTGAAGAAGGCAAGGCGCAGTCCGCGCCGGAAACGCCCCGCATGGGGGGCGAGCGCCCGTGTTACGGCAAGGGCCGCCGCGACACCGGTGGCGTTGTCCATAGCGCTCTCGGCGAGGTCGTGGCCGTCGAGATGGGCGCTCAGCACGACGGTCTCGGCGGTTTGCCCCGGCAGGTCGAACAGGATCGCCTCCGTGCCGTCGGCGAACTCCGTCGCGGCGATCGTGAGCCGGGCTCGCGCATAGCCTGATCGCGTCGGCGCAAGGCGCGCCGCGGCTTCCGGCGTGATGCCGAGGGCGGGGATGCCGTCCTCACGGCCTCGGCCTGACGACCCGGCGACCGGGCGTGTCGGCAGGGGGCTGGCGATCAGGAAGCCGGCCGCGCCCGCCTCCCGCGCCCAGGCATACTTCAACCGCCGATGGATGTGCCCCGCCGCGAACATGTATTCGTGCCGCACTAGGGCGATGCGCCCGGCCAGCACCGGGGCGAGCGCGGCGAACTCCGCCTCGGTGCCGCGCCCCACGGGCACGACTTCCGCCTCGATACCCGAAGGCGGCGTCGCGACGGTGCGCACGAGCGGGTGACAGCCAAGGGCTACGACGCGATCCGCCTCAAGTACCTCCAGCGTGGCGGAGGTAGCACGCCAGCCGTCGTAGGAAGTCGGCACGGTCTCAGCGAGACGCCCTGCCGCCGCCTCGCCGAGGCGTCGGACGAGGTCGCGCGCGACAGCCTCCGATGGCGTACCCGCAAGGCGCCCGCCGCAATCGCAGAGAGCTGCGAAGTCCTCCGGCAAGTGCCTGTCGGCTAGAATTCCGGCAGCGATGGAGGCGGGCAGTGTCTCTGACAACGTCATGAGCTTTGCTCCGTCAGGTAGGGACGAACATGCCGATCGATGGCCGTGGCGAAGGCCTCGGCGAGGCGGGAGAGGCCGCTCTGCGCTGGCTTCAGGACGGCCACCTCGTAGGTGATGCTTGGGGCGAACGGGCGGATGGCGATATCGGGCGCCGCATGGCATGCGGCACTGATCGGGTCGACGATGGCGATCCCGGCCCCCTCGGCGGCGAGGTTCAGCGCGGTCGCGAAGAACTCGCACCGGATCACGATACGCAATTCCGCTCCGTCCGCGGCGAACGCTTGAGCGATCGCCGGGGTAGTCCCCTGCGAGGGCAGCAGCCCGATCATGGCCGCCGCGTCGAGGAGCCCAGGCGTCAATGTCTCATGCGCGGCCAGGGGATGATCGGCCTTGAGGGCCGCCACCGCGGCGAAGCGGTAGCGGCGGACCACGCTGTCCTTCTTGTCGAAGGGCGGCTCGGCGATGCCCAAATCGAAGGCACGGGCCGCCACGAGGTCCCGGACCTCGCGTGAAGAACGGGTCAGAAGGTTGAGAGAGACGTCAGGCCGCGTCCGGTGGAACTCCGCGACGATCCGGGGCAGCCAGGCAATCCCGGGGCTCGGATTGGTCGCCACCGTCAGTGATCCACGCGCCGCGGCCGCGATAGCGGCAGCGGCGTCATCGAGTTGCGCGACCCCGGCCAGGGCCCTGACGGCCTCCTCGTAGAGAAGCGCCGCCTCCGCTGTCGGCACGACCTGCCGTCCATCCCGGCGGAACAGTGAGAAGCCGACCGCCCGCTCGAGCCGCGCCAGCCCGGCGCTGACAGCCGGCTGTGTCACGCCGAGCGCGCGGGCCGCCGCCGTGAGGCTTCCATGCTCGATGATGGCGGTGAAGAGCTCGATCTGGCGCAGGTCCATAACTGTGAGTTATCGAGTATCACCTGCTCTCAGCTCAAGCCTATAATTCGGGCGTGACATGCCCAGGTAAATCGCGCCAGTCTGTGTCCATCACTGATGGTGATAGATCATGACAGTAGCGGCACGGCGGATCCTAGAGGGACAGGAGATCGGCAAGGCCTTCGGGTCGCACCGCGTCCTCGACGCCGTGGATCTCACGCTGCACGAGCGGGAGGTGGTGTGCGTGATCGGGCCGAGCGGCTCGGGCAAGACCACGTTGCTGCGCTGCCTCGCCCTCCTGGCGGCGCCGGACCGGGGCCGCGTGCTCATGCACGATCAGGTCGTCGCAGGCGGACGGCCGGAGCGGTCGGTGGCGCGGGCCGCCCGCGCTGTGCGGTCCGACATCGGCATGGTGTTCCAGCACTTCAATCTGTGGCCGCACATGAATGTCCTGGCCAACGTCATCGAGGCGCCGATGCGGGTGCGGGGGCTGACGCGCGACGAGGCCGTGACCCGCGCCGAGGCCCTGCTCGCCAAGGTCGGCCTTTCCGACAAGCGCGACGCCTATCCTGGTCGCCTCTCCGGCGGCCAGCAGCAGCGCGTCGCTATCGCCCGTGCCCTGGCGATGCGTCCGGCGGTGCTCCTCTTCGACGAGCCGACGAGCGCCCTCGACCCGGAACTGCGGCGCGAAGTGCTGACGGTGATGCGCGATCTCGCTGGCGAGGGCATGACCATGATGGTCGTGACCCACGAGATGGGCTTCGCCGAGAAGGTCGGCAGCCGCGTCGTCTTCATGGATGGCGGCCGGATCGTCGAGGAGGGCGAGCCGAAGGCCTTCTTCACCGCGCCCTGTACGGACCGCGCACGCCGCTTCCTGGCGCAGTTCGAGGACTGACCGACACCCGCATTCACACGGAGGGTTGCACCATGACGCGTCGTTTCACCGGGCTCCTCGCTGCGTTCCTCGGCGGGTTTGTCCTGCTCGGCTCGGCGGCCCCCTCGGCCGCACAGCAGACGCAGTCGCACCTCTACGAGATTACCAAGTCCGGCCGGCTGCGGGTCTGCACCTGGCCGCTCTACTACTCGATCTCGTTCCGAAATCCCGCGACCGGTGAACTCGAGGGGATCGACGCCGACCTGATGAAGGAAATGGCAAAGGACATGGGCGTGAAGCTCGAGGTCGTCGAGACGGCTTTCGGCACCTTCATCGCCGACCTTCAGACCAATAAGTGTGACATCGGAATGTTCGGGGTCGGCGCGACGATGAAGCGTGCGCAGGCCGTCGAGTTCTCGAAGCCCTACCTCGTAACCAACGTCTACGCGGTGGTGAAGGAGGGCGGCCCGATCAAGCAGTGGGGCGACATCGACAAGAAGGGCAACACCGCCGCGGTCACTCTCGGCTCCTACATCGAGCCGTTCATGCGGGGCTACCTCAAGAACGCCGCCGTCAACGCCGTCGCGCCCCCGGCCACCAGCCAGGCCGAGCTGATGTCGAACCGGGCCGACGTCATCATGAGTGACTTCCCTACGGCCCTGCGCATGAAGAAGGAGTTCCCCGACGTCACCTACCTGCTGCCGCCAGAGAAGTTGGCGGTGACGCCCTACGCCTACGTGGTCGCGCCGGGAGACCAGATCTGGCTGAACTACGTCAACCTGTTTGTGGACACGATCAAGCTCGACGGGCGGCTCGCCAAGTTCGCCGAAAAGAACGGGCTCGGCCCGATCGTCGCGCCGTAGGTCCCCTACGATGGGCAACTATCAATTCCGCTGGGACGTGATCCCGGCGAACCTTCCTTTTCTGCTGTCGGGTGCTCAGACGACCCTGATCATTTCAGGGCTGACTCTCGTATTCGCCACGGCGGGAGGCCTCCTCGTCGCGGTCATGTCGGGCTCGCGCTTCTGGCCCCTCCGCGCGCTCGCCCTCATCTACGGCGAAATCATCCGTAACACGCCGATCCTCGTCCAGCTCCTGTGGGCCTACTACGTCCTGCCGATCCTGCTCGGGATCCGCCTCGACGCCTTCGCCGCCGCGATCCTGGGCCTCTCGATCTACTCCTCAGCCTTCATCGCCGAAGTTTTCCGGGCGGGCATCCAGGCCGTTCCGGTCGGGCAGCGCGAGGCAGCGCAGGTCCTCGGTCTCACTCCGGGGCAGAGTTTCGTGCGGATCGTCCTACCGCAGGCAGTCCGTTTCATCCTGCCGCCGCTCGCGGCCAATTTCGTGCAGCTCATCAAATACTCCTCGCTCGCGGCGGTGATCTCCGTCGGCGAGATCACGCGGCGGGGGATGGAACTCTCCTCGTCGACCTTCCGGCCGCTGGAGATCTTCACATTCATCGCGGTGATCTACTTCGCGATCTGTTGGCCGCTGACGCAATCGATCCGCATCTGGGAGCGCCGCCTTGCCGCGCGATGACACTGCCGCCCGACGCTCTCTCGCCGTCGACCGCAGCTCCGAGGTTGCCGCCATCGCGCGGCGGCTCATCGCGGCGGCGTCCCCGAACCCGCCCGGCGATACCCGCGCGGTCGCCGAGGTCGCTGTCGCCTGCATACGCGAAACGGTGCCCTCGGCCGAGATCGCGCGGCACGAAAGTGCGGAGGGCATCGTGAACGTCGTCGCCCGCGTCCAGGGCAGAGGGCCTGGGCGGCGCGTCGTCCTCAACGGGCATCTCGACACCTACCCCGTCGGCGAGCCTGAGGCCTGGAGCGTCGATCCGGCCGGCGCGGCCGTCGATGGGCGCCTTTATGGGCGTGGCGCCGCAGACATGAAGGGCGGGATCGCCGCCTCCATCATCGCCCTTGCCGGGCTCGCTGCCGTCGCAGAAGCCTGGCCCGGCGAGGTCGTTCTGACGCTGGCTGGGGATGAGGAGAGTATGGGGCCCCTGGGGACCCAATGGCTTCTCGACAACGTGCCGCATGCTACGGGCGACGCGGCGATCATCGGCGATGCCGGCTCGCCTCACGTTCTGCGCTTCGGCGAGAAGGGCTTTTTCTGGATCGAGGTCGAGGCAACGGGGCGCCCCGCTCACGGCGCCCATGTCCACCTCGGGGACAATGCGATCGATCGGCTGCGCGGGGCGCTGGACCGGCTCTGCGCGGCCCTGGCAGCTGTGCCGGTCGCCGCGCCCTCCGCCGTGACCGAGTTGATCGCCCGCTCGCGCGCCATCTCCGAGCCCCTGGCAGGGGCCGGCGAGGCGGAGACCTTGAGTCGGATCACGGTCAATCTCGGCCGGATCGAGGGCGGCACCTCGCCGAACCTCGTCCCGGCTCGGGCTCGGGCCGCCCTGGATATCCGGCTGCCGGTCGGCGTTGCGGGAGAGGCGGTCGAGGCCGCGATTTGCGGCGCCCTCGACGATCCGAACCTATCGGTCCGCGTGCTACGGAACTTCGCGCCAAACCACACCAACCCGGACCACCCCCTCGTGCGCCTGTGCGCGGCCGCCGCGGAGGAGGTCCTGGGCACCCCGGTCGCGGTGAACATGCGGGTTGGCGGGTCGGACGCTCGCTGGTTCCGGATGCGCGGCATCCCGACCGTCGTCTACGGGCCGACCCCTCACGGCATGGGCGGGCCGGACGAGTATGCCGCCGTTGCCGAACTCGGGCAGGTCGCGCGCGTCCACGCGCTCACCGCCTTCGACTTCCTCAGGGATACGCAGCCTTGACCAACTCGCTGTTCACCTCGCCGGAGACCTTCATGGGGCTTCCCGCCGGGAACCCCGGTCCCGGATGCCGGGCGGCGATCCTCGGCGTACCGTTCGACTGCGGGACGCACGCCTTCCGGGTAGGGGCGCGGCAGGGTCCGACCGCTGTGCGCCGGCAATCCGGCCTCATCCGTCGGTTCCACCCATCGCTGGCGGATGTCGATGTGCTGAGCCTCCTCGGCGCCGTCGATTGCGGCAACGTGGTCCTTACGCCGGGGCGCATCGACGACGCGCTGCCCCGGATCGAGGCGGCGGCCGGCGCGATCCTCGATGCGGGGGCTGTGCCGGTCGGGATCGGCGGCGATGGCTCGGTATCGCTGGCTCTCATGCGGGCGGCGGGGCGCCGGCACCCGGGGCTCGTCGCGCTCCATATCGACAGTCACACGGACGCCTACCCCTACGAGCCGAACGACCGCTACAACGCCGCGACGCAGTTCACGAACGCGGCGGAGGAAGGCTGGGTCGACGCCTCCCGATCCTGGCATGTGGGGGTGCGCGGCTTCACCTATTGCAGCGGCGTCCTCAACCACGCGGCCCATCTTGGTTTCCGTGTCGTGACCGCAGAGACGCTGCTGCGGCGGGGCTTCGCGCAGACCATGGCCGAGTTCCGCAGCACCGTGGGCGAACGGCCGGTCTATCTCTGCTGGGACATGGATGTCTTCGATCCGTCGGTCGCCCCCGGTGTCTGCACGCCCACTTGGGGCGGCCTGACGGCGCGGGAGGGAATCGAGCTGATCCGGAGCCTGAGCGGCCTGAACATCGTGGCGATGGACTTCAACACCGTGAGCCCGCCGCAGGACGTGAACGACATGGCCGCGCATCTGTGCGCGCACATGATCATGGAGGGTATGCTCCTGCTGGCCCGCCGGCACGACCTGATCCCGGATATGGCCTGAGTATCGTCGGCCGGACCATCCAGGCGTGAGAGATCGCCCTCGACTCTCATCACTTGAGGAAAGGCGACATAAGCGGCACCCGCGAGGCTGCCCCCTCCCCGCAATGGGCGAGCGTCCCCTTCCTCTCGGACCTGCGGTTCGTCATCGGGGATGGTGGGCAAAGCGCGGTCCCGCCTGTGCCGCATGCAGCTTACCAATGCGCCGCTTGCGTCCAAGCCGATCCCCGGCCTTCCAGGGGATGACCGGTGCCGAAGTGCGATCCTCCGCCGTCAGGTCGATTATGCAGCCACCCATGCGTTCGGACACGCCCTACGATGTCATCGTTGTCGGGATTGGCGGTATGGGCAGTGCCGCGGCCTGGCAGTTGGCCAAGCGCGGTCAGCGCGTGCTCGGGTTGGAGCGTTACGACATCCCCCATGCCATGGGCTCGTCCCACGGGATCAGCCGGATCATCCGTCTGCCCTACTACGAGGATCCGGCCTATGTGCCGCTCCTGCACCGGGCCTACGCCTTGTGGCGGGACCTCGAGGCGGCGACAGGTGACGAGATTCTGGTAATCACCGGCTCCATCGACGGCGGCGCGGAGGAGAGCGACGTCTTTCAGGGCGCCCTGGCCTCGGCCCGGCTGCACGACCTGCCCCACGAGGTCCTCACCGCCACCGCCGTCAACGAACGGTTCCCGGCCTACCGGCTCCCGGAGGGCATGCGCGCGGTCTATCAGCCCCAGGGCGGGCTCGTGGCCAGCGAGCGGGCGATCGTCGCCCACGTCCGGGCCGCGCAGGCCCACGGGGCGGAGATCCACGCCCGCGAGCAGGTCCTCGACTGGCGGGCGACCCCGGGGGGTGGGGTCGTCGTGCGGACCGATCACGGGACCTACGAGGCCGGGCGGCTCGTCCTCACAGCGGGCGCCTGGGCGGCCGACCTCGCCGCGCCGCTGGCCGGCCTCGCCGTCCCGGAGCGCCAAGTGCTGGCATGGCTCCAGCCGCAGGAGCCCGCTTGGTTCGAGCCGACGCGCTTTCCGGTCTTCAACCTGCAAGTGCCAGAGGGGCGCCACTACGGACTGCCCGTCTATGAGGTTCCGGGGTTCAAGTTCGGGCGCTACCATCACCTCGGGGAGACCGGCGCCCCAGACGCCGTGCGGCGGGAGCCGGATGCCGCCGACGAGCGCCTACTGCGCGACTTCGCGGAACGCTACTTCCCCGCCGGCAGCGGGCCGACCATGGCACTGCGCGACTGCATGTTCACCAACACCCCTGACGAGCACTTCATCCTGGATCACCACCCGGACTATCCGCAAGTTGTGCTGGCCTCGCCGTGCTCGGGACACGGCTACAAGTTCTGCTCGGTGATCGGCGAGATCCTTGCCGATCTCGCCAGCGGCGACGGGCGGACCCGCCACGAGATCAGCTTCCTGGGCCTCGACCGGCCGGGCCTGCGCCCCGCAGGTCCGTAGCGCCGGAGGCGTCACGCAGAGGGGTCCAGTCGGTACGGGAAAGAGCCAGGGTCTATACGCGCGGCGTGACCTCGAACAGGCAATGGTCGTGCGTGCCCTCCGCGGCGCAGTAGACCTCCCGAGCCCGGAGATGCAGCGGCCGGCCCGAGGCCGCCGCCGCGTATTCGAGCGAGCCTTCGAGCCAAGCGGCGAACATCGTGCAGACCTTGCGGCCGAGGCGTCGGCGTTCCTCGTCCACAAAGGCGGAGTCGCGGAGGCGCACGGCGGCAGTGCCGGCCCCGAGATCGACGTCCAGCACCTCGAACTGCCCCCAGCCGCGCTGGGTGATCCGCCGCATATAGTGATGGAATGCCCCGAGGCCGTCCAACCTGTGATGAGCCGCCTCCTTCTCGCACCAATGATAGGCCGAGCGATGGCCGGCGGGCCGCAGCACCTCGGCCAACCGTTCGGGACCCAGCTCCGCTTCAAGCGCGAAGTGATTGTTCAGGAAGAAGTGCTGCGGCACCAGAATCATCGGCAGCGCGTCGACAGACCAGCGCCCGGTGGCGTCATCGACCGTGATCTCGACCTGCGGCTTGCCCATCGTCCTCACGCTCCCCAGACGTCGCGCAGGAGCGCGAACCAGTTGCCGCCGATCACCCGCTCGATCCGCGCGGACGGCCAGCCACGCCGCTCCATCGCCGCCGTCAGGTTCGGCCACTCGCCGATGGTGCGCAGGCCCTCGGGGTTGATCACCTCGCCGAAGTCGGTGAGCCGTCGGCCATAGCCCTTGTCGTGGGTGATCCAGTCGAAGAACGGCCGGCCGTAGCCCTGGGTGAAGTCGGTGCCGATGCCGACCTTGTCCTCGCCGCACAGGTTCAGGACGTACTCGATCGCCTCGACGTAGTCGTCGACCGTCGAATCCGGCCCGCGCTTGAGGAAGGGCGGGAACATGGTCACGCCGACGAACCCGTCCCGCTCGGCGATGAAGCGAAGCTGCTCGTCGGACTTGTTGCGCGGGTGCGCCTTCAGCCCTGCCGGGAGGCAGTGCGAGTAGGCGACCCGCTGGTGGGAGGCGAGGATCACGTCCTCACTGGTCTTCGGACCCACATGCGACAGGTCGGCCAGGATCCCGAGATGGTTCATCTCGGCCAGCACGTCGTGGCCGAAGTCCGACAGGCCCCCGTCCCGGCGCTCGTAGCAGCCGGTACCGACGAGGTTCTGGGTGTTGTAGGCCATCTGGATGATGCCGACGCCGAGTTCCTTGAACAGGCCGAGATAGCCGATCTGGTCCTCGATGCCGGTGATGTTCTGCCAGCCGAGGATGATCCCGGTCTTCCCCGCCTCCTTGGCGGCCTGAATGTCGGCGGTGGTGTAGATCTGTGTGATCAGGTCTGCGTGCTCGCGAAAATACGCCTTCCAGCGCATCACGTTGCGCATCGTCTCCGTGAAGTTCTCCCAGACGCAGCAGGTGCAGTTCGCGGCCGTCAGACCGCCCTTGCGCATGTCTTCGAAGACCGGTCGGCCAAAATCGGAGATGATCAGCCCATCGATGACGATCGATCGGTCGTGCAGGTCGGACGGCATGCGCGGTCTCCGCGGGGACTTCCCTGGTTCCGGGTGCCCTTGATCGTCCCTTCCGTCGGATGGCAGCTAGGACATTTCCGTCATCGGCTCGGTACGCACGCGCCGTGGTTCACGGTTGCACCGATGGCGCATCCGTTCAGGAGCCAGCGCGCTTGCGTGCTAGTCTGCCCACGGCCCCGCTGCCTAGTCTGCCTCCGGACTGAGACGGAGAGGCGGAATGGGTCGGATCACGCGGCGGTGCCTCGCAGGGGTGGTGGCGGGGGCGCTTCTCATCCCAGGATGGGCCGAGGCCAAGGACACGGTGAAGATCGCGTTCGTCGGCCCCCTCACCGGGCCGAACTCGCCCCACGGAATCGGCGCCCGCAACTCCGCCGAACTCGCCGTCAAGCTTTTCAACGCCGATCCTACTCATCGCTACCACTACGAGCTCGTCGTCTTGGACGACGAGTGCAAACCGAATGTCGGTGTGCAGGTCGTGACCAAGCTCGGGTCGGACCGCAGCATCGCGGCGGCGGTGCCGCATTACTGCTCGGCCACGGCCATCGCCACGGTCGACGTGTTCCACCGCTTCAAGCTGCCGATGGTGGTGTGGGCGGCGGTGCTGCCCGAGATCACCTATGCGAACAAATACCCGGAGATCCACCGGGTGAGCGGCATCCTCATCGGCCAAAACCGGGTCGGTGCGCAGTTTATGAATGGACAGGGCTACAGGACCTTCGTCTCCTTCGCCGACTCGACCGATTACGGGAAGTCGATGAACAAATATTTCACTGAGTTCACCAACGAGAACGGTGGAACCATCCTCGGAAGCTTCGCGGTCGCGCCCGATCAGCAGGATCTCAGTGCCGAGTTGACGAAGATCAAGGAGCTGAATCCAGAGGTGATCTATTTCGGCGGCCTCACGCCGCTGGGGACGCGTCTGCGGACCCAGATGGACAAGCTCGGGATCAAGGCGCAGCTTGAAGGCAATTCCGGGATCATGGGCGATGCGTTCATCAACGCCGTCGGACCGGATCTCGCCGAAGGCACCGTGACCTTCTTCGATTCGCCGCCACTCTCCAAGATGCCCGGCGGCGCGGCCTTCAACGAAAACTACAAGGCAGCGGGCTACCGCGAGCCGCCAGAAGCCTACGGCCCCTTCGCCTACATCGCCACCCATCTGCTGATACAGAAGATCGAGGTGGTGGGTCCCGAGCGGGCCAAGATCACCGCGGCGCTCGGTGACGTTAAGGACGTGCCCTCGATCGTCGGGCCGATCACCTTCGACGACCACGGCCAGAACATCACGCCGCTCACCACGAAATACGTGGTGCAGGACGGCAAGTGGGTGGTCTGGGAGGACAGCGAGTACGCCAGCGGCAAGCGCAAGCTGTTGCACCGCTGAGACCGAGCGATCGGAGACACGCGATGAGCGCGATAGGCCAGTACGTCCTCAACGGGCTCATGCAGGGGACGATCTACGGCCTCGTGGCGATGGGCTTCACGATCTTCTTCGGGGTGATGAACGTCATCAAGTTCTCCCACGGGGACGTGATGACCTTCGGGGCCTTCGGCGCCTTGGTCGCGGTGACCACTGCCGCCGCCGCGGGGCTGCCGGCTGGCGTGCAGATCCTGGCCGCCGTCTCGACGGCCGTGGGTCTCGCCGCGCTCCTCGGCGCCGGCATCTCCCGCCTCCTGATCCTCCCCCTGCGCTCCGCCCCGCCCCTCAACCTCCTGCTGATGACGATGATGGTCGGCACCGTGATCCGCGAGGCGATCCGGCTGTTCTTCCCCAACGGCACCAATTCGCAGCGCTTCCCCACCCTGCTGCCACCTGGGGGGGCGACCGTCGGCGGCGTCTTCGTCCGCTACGACGGGCTGATCCTGATCGTGGCCGGGCTCCTGCTCATCGCCCTCGTCCACCACATCATCAACCGCACCCGCTTCGGGCTCGCGATGCGGGCGGTGGCGGAGGATCAGGAGACCGCCCGGACGATGGGCGTCAACTTCTTCCGTGTCGTCCCCCTGACCTTCGCCCTCGGTTCGGCGACGGCGGGCTTCGCGGGGGTGATCTCTGGCCTGTACTACAGCGAGATCAACTACGGCATGGGCCTGTTGATCGCGGTGATCGGCTTCAGTGCGGCCATCGTCGGCGGGCTCGGCAACCTCTGGGGGGCGATCCTCGGGGGCTACCTCTTCGCCGGGCTTCAAACCGTCGTCGTCGCCACCCTGCCGGCCTTCAGCGAATACAAGAACGTCGTCGCCTTCGTCGCCGTCATCGCCCTGATCACGTGGCGCCCCACCGGGCTTCTGGCCGAGCGCGCCAGCGAGCGCGTCTGACCTTCCCTCCCGCCCGGATGACGTACCGATGCTGATGCGCCACCGCCCCACCCAAGACGAGGTCCCTCGGGACGCGCTGCCGATTGGGGCCGGGGGGCGAGCCCGGCGGGCTTCGGATTTCACGGTCTTCGCGGTCGTCGTCGCCGCCTGCGCCGGGGCGGTCGCCTTCCTGGTCCATGCGGAGGACCAGCGGGTCGTCCTCTCGGGGCTGGTGGCCTGCGGGGCCGCGTGGTTCGCCGCGGCCCGGTTCCGGGTGATCGCCGCCGTAGAGCGCGGCGCGGCCGGCCATCCCTGGCCGGCGCGGCTCATGCTCGTGGCCGCCTGCCTCGGCGTCCTCGTCGTCCTGCGCGAGGACAATTTCGGCCTCTTGATGCTGGCGACGGTGCTGATCTACGCCACGGTCTGCCTCGGCCTGACGATCCAGCTCGGCTATGCCGGCCTCTCGAATTTTTGCGCCGCAGCCTTCCTCGGCTGCGGCGGCTATACCGCAGCGGCCCTCGGCCGGGCGGAGGGAATCGCCATCCCGGACCTCGTGGTCATTCTCCTCGGGGGCGGTGTCGCCGTCGCGATCGGCTCGCTCCTCGTCCTGCCGCTGCTGCGGACGCGGGGCCACTACGCTGCTCTGACGACCCTGGCCTTCGGGGTGATGTTCAACGTCTTCCTTGATGCCAACGAGCTGCTCGGCGGCCCCCAAGGCCTGAAGCTCGCGCCGATCACGATGTTCGGCTGGGACTTCTCAAACGACCTCAACCTGTTCGGAATGACGTTCTCGTTCTACGCCAACTACGTCATGCTCTGCCTCGCCCTCACCGCGGTGGCCCTGGCGCTCGTAGGTCTCCTCGATCGATCGTGGATCGGCATCCGTCTCGACGCGGTGCGGCTCGACGAGGTCGCCGCCCAGGTCTTCGGCCTGCGGATCGCCCGCTGGAAGATCCTCGCCTTCACCCTGGGCAACGTGCTCGCCGGGATGGCAGGGGCGATCTACGCCAAGATGACCGGATTCATCGCCCCCAACAATTTCACCCTCGGCGACTCGCTGATGATGGTGTCGATCGTCATCCTGGGCGGGATCGGCAACCGCTGGGGGGTGCTGCCGGCAGCGCTGATCGTCGTCCTGCTGCCGGAGAAACTGCAATTCATCCAGGAATACCGGCTTTTGCTGTTCGCGGTGCTGGTGATCCTCGTCCTCGTCCTCAGCCCCGGCGGCCTGTTGCCCCGCCGTACCCGGACCCTTGTCGCGGGGCGCCGGGCATGAGCGTGGTGACGGAAGCCCCTTCGATCCTAGAGGCAAAGGGCCTGTCCGTCCGCTTCGGCGGCCTCTTCGCCCTCAATGCCCTCGACCTGACGGTCCGACGCGGCGAGGTGTTGGGTCTGATCGGCCCGAACGGCTCGGGCAAGACCACCTTCTTCAACGTGACGAGCGGTATCTACCCGGCGGCGGCCGGCACCATCGTCCTCGACGGCCGCGACATCACCCGCGAGCCCGCCCACGCGCTCGCCGGGCTCGGCCTCGCCCGGACCTTTCAGCGTTCGCGCCTGTGCCTGCCGCTCTCCGTCTTCGACAACATCGCGCTCGGCGCGCAAGAGCGTCTGCCGCAGGGTGTGATCGACAACCTCCTGCGCCGCCGCACCCTGGCGCGGACCGTCGCGGCCCTCGCCGAGGAGGCCCGGGACCTAGCCCGGTTGTTCAACCCGGACCTCGCCCGGCGTCTGGACGAGCCGGCCGTCGCCCTCGGCATGATCGACCGCCGCCGGGTCGAGATCTGCCGGGCCCTCATCGGACGGCCGAAGATCCTGCTCCTCGACGAGCCCTCCGCCGGCATGACCCACGACGAGACCAACCAGCTCATCGACGAGATCCTCGACGTGCAGCGCAGCCGCGGCGACCTGACCGTCATCATCGTCGAACATGAGATGGGATTGATCGAGCGCATCACCGACCGCTGCGTCGTCCTCAACTACGGCCGTAAGATCTGCGAGGGCCGCTTCCGCGAAGTGGCCGCCGACCCGACCGTCCGCGAAGCCTATCTGGGGCATTCATGACCGCGCGCCTGACCATCGACGGCGTCTTCACCACCTACGACCGTGTCGATGTACTCGACGACATCACCCTCGAGGTGGCCCCCGGGCGGATCACCTGCATCCTCGGCTCGAACGGCGCCGGCAAGACCACGCTGATCCGTTCGATCCTACGCCTCACACCGCCGCGCCGGGGTTCCATTTCCTTCGACGGGCGCAAGCTCGACGGGATGCAGACTCACGACGTGGTCAGTCTCGGGATCGGCTGCATTCCCGAGGGCCGGCGGATTTTTTCGAAGATGACCGTCGAGGAGAACCTTCGGCTCGGCGCCTACCGCGTTTCTTCCGAGCGGGAGATCCGGCGCCGGCTCAACGGCGTGCATGCCGTCTTCCCGCGCCTCGCGGAGCGGGCACGTCAGCTCGCCGGGACGATGTCCGGCGGCGAGCAGGCCATGGTGTCGATCGGCCGGGGGCTGATGACCGATCCGAAGCTCCTCGTGATCGACGAGCCCTCGCTGGGGCTCTCGCCGCTCTTCGTGCAAGAGAACTTCAATGTGATCGCCCGGATCAATGCGACTGGCGTCACGGTCCTGCTCGTCGAGCAGAACGTGAACCAGACCCTAGCGATCGCCCATCACGGCTATGTCCTATCCGGCGGGCGCATCGTGGCGCAGGGGTCCTCCGCGACGCTGCGGGACGACCCCGAATTGCAACGAGCCTATTTCGGCGCCGTGCACTGACGCTGGCGTCCCGCTGTTCGCTCGCCCCTGGTCCGCCTCTTGCAGCACGAGGCCGACCGGATCACAGTCCGGGCAAACGCAGCGGATGGCATGACGACTCCCCGGACATCGTCGACCACACCCCTGCAGGCGCCGAGCCGTCGCAAGCTGTCGCTCGGTTTCGTGTTGCTGCCCCACTTTACACTCGTGGCATTCTCGACCCTGATCGACATCCTGCGCCTCTCCGCGGACGAGGGGGATCGCAGCCGACCCGAGCGCTGCTCATGGAGCTTGCTGGCCCCGGATCTGGAGCCGGTGACGTCGAGTTGCGGGATCCAGGTGATGCCTTGGGAGACGTTCTCGGATCCGACCCGGTTCGATTACATCGTCGTCGTTGGCGGGCTGCTCGACCGGGAGCCCTACAACTCCCGGACCCTCGCCTTCATGCGACAGGCACATTCTGCTGGGGTGCGCCTCATCGGCATCTGCACCGGCGGCATCGCCCTGGCCGAGGCGGGGCTGATGCGCGGCCGCCGCTGCTGCGTGAGTTGGTACCACTTCACCGATCTCGTCGCGCGGCACGACGATGTGATCCCGGTCGCGGACCAGCTCTTCGTGGAGGATGGCCCGTTCATCACCTGCGCGGGCGGACTCGCCAGCTTGGATCTCGGGGCTTGGCTCATCGACCGACACCTTGGCCCGGGACATGCGCAGAAGAGCTTGCATATTATGGTTACCGACCGGGCTCGTCCCGCGGCCGGGGCTCAGCCCCAGCCGCCGAGTGCCGGGATCGTCGAGGACAACCGGGTCCGCCGGGCGATGCTGCTGATCGAGCAGAACCTCAGCACGCCTCAGCGGGTCGAGAAGATCGCGCAGACCGTAGGACTGTCGAAGCGACAGCTCGAACGAGTCTTCCGCAAGCTCGTCGGCAAGAGCGTCCAGGAATACTCGCGGGACCTTCGCGTCCTCTATGGACGCTGGCTCCTCGCAAACTCGCCGCAGACCATCACGGAGGTCGCCACGGAATGCGGGTTCTCGGACGTATCCCACTTCAACCGCCTGTTCCGTCGCAGCTTCGGATGTTCGCCATCGACCATGCGCCGGGGTGACAGCCAAGGTTCGTTGCAGACGTCGGAGGAGTGGGATAGCCTGCGGGTGATCGCCGGATCTTCCGACAGCCAGGGCGATTTCCATTGCTTCCTGAACGACGAACCGGCCGGGGATCTCGGAATCGATCGGTTCCTGAGCTGTGAGCGGCGTCCCTACGCCCAGTAGCCCCCACGCGGCTTGGCTGACGATTTGCTGGATGGGGTCGCCGCCGGCGCATCCGACGTCGGCACACAATCAAGGTCCCGACATGCGGACGGCGCTGCAGTGGCAATCTGCGATCCTGTCCTGTACCCCCCTGATGAGACTGAGCAACTCCGCTTCGGCGCAGAGCGTGCTGCCAATCGCCATGACCGCCTCCGACATTCCGCTGAGCACGGGACAGGCCGAAGTACGGCGGTGAGAATGGTAGCTCATCGTGAGCTCAAGTCTGCTTCGGAGACGCCGCGAGAAGCGAGCGAATGGCCGGGATGGGCGCGAAGCCGAACGTCCGGTCCTGCGCGCGATCGCAAGCCGGCTTGACG